>JAEZQV010000503.1 GCA_023441125.1 Bacillota bacterium | reverse complement strand
CAATGATATCTTCGAATTCCTTCTGATCGGTAAGGCGGCCTTTTACCTTGGCGGTATATTGAAATTGCTGCCTGGAATCTGCCGGCATCTTGCCGAATGCGCCGGCGGCGGCCTGTACGTTTTGGGTTTCGATCGCCGCAGTTACTTCACTGACCGCAATGCCCAGCTGCGCCATTTTTTCCGGCTGCAGCCAGATCCGCATACTGTAGTCGGAGCCAAAGGCCGTCACTTCGCCGACACCTTTGACCCGTTTGATATCATCCACCATGTAAATAGTGCCGTAGTTTTTCATGAATTTGCTGTCATAACTGTCACTCGGCGACCAAAGCGTAAATATCAGCGACATATCCTGGGAAGATTTCCGGGTCGTAACCCCGGAGGTTTGCACGGTGCTGGGCAGAGAGGCATTGGCCTGCGCAACCCGGTTTTGGGTCTGTACGGATGCCGTATCCGAGTTTTTCTCGGTCTCAAACTGCACATTGAGTGAATAGGAACCGGAGTCGGTACTGGTGGAAGACATATACACCATGTCTTCCACCCCGTTGACTTGCTCTTCAATGACCTGGGCCACCGTCTGGTCGACAACATCGGCATTAGCGCCCTCATAGGTAGCACTTACGGCAATTGTCGGCGGAGAAATTTGCGGATATTGGGCTATCGGCAGCGTAAAAGCGGCGGTTACACCTACCAGGGTAATGATAATCGATAAAACGATGGCGAAAACGGGGCGGTTAATAAAGAAATTGGCCATCATAACGCCCCCTATTGGTTGACCGGAAGCTGGGTATCCGGCTGCAGCATAGTTACATTAAGTTCCATTCCCTGTTTAACCTTATCAATGCCTTCCACAACAACCCGGTCGGCGGCGGTAAGACCCGCTTCCACCAGCCACATATCGCCAATTCTGTCGCCTAATTTCACTTGCCGGCTTTCAGCCTTGTTGTCCGCCCCAACCACAGTAACAAAGGTATTTTCCAGTACTTCCTTAACTGCTTTCTGGGGAATCAGCAAAGCTCCCGGCCGCACGCCGGCCTGCACAGCCACCCGGGCGAACATCCCCGGCAGCAGGAAATTCTGCGGATTATCAAAACTGGCTTTAATGGTAATGGTACCGGTTGTGTCACTAATCCCCCGGTCGATTTGCTCCACACGCCCGCTGGCCGGATATTCCTGGCCATCGCTCAGCACAAGCTTTAAATGCTCTTTAAAACTGGGCGGCAGTACGCCGTCGCCGCTGCGTAGGTAGGTCAAATACTCCGTCTCACTCATGTTAAATTGTACCCAAACCGGATTAACGGACGATACGGTGGCCAGGGTCGTTGAACCGGCAACCACATAATTGCCAAGACTAACATCATTCACATCAATCCGGCCGTCAACCGGCGAAACAATTAAGGTATCCTGCTCGTCCTCAAGCGCTTGCTGCAAACTGGCCCGGTTAACCTCAACCGTAGCCGCATCTTCCTCGGCCTGGGCGCTATAAGCATCCAGGGTTTGCTGCGAAACGCCTTTTATTGCTGCTAATTTCTGATAGCGCTCTACGTCTTTCTGGGTATTGTTAAGCGTTGCCTGGGATTTGGCCAGGGCCGCCCTGGCCGAATTGATTGCCGACCGGTATTGCTTATTATCAATCTGGAACAAGGGCTGCCCCTTATAGACCGTATCACCGCCATTGACCATCTTAGCCACTACATTACCGGCGACCTTGGACATAATCTTTATTTCGCTTTTCGCTTTTACCTGCCCCACATATTCACGGGTAAGCGCTGTATCACGCGTTACTACTTGCATGGCTTTTACCGTCACAGGTCCGGTGCCGGTTCCCCCCACGCCAGAGCCCAGGCCCGCTTTGGACAGTAACCCGCTGCGATAAACAGCGGCGCCAAGCAAAACAACCATTAGTAATATTCCTATGGATAACTTTTTTGACCTTTTGCTATTCATTTGTTATTCCCTCCAGCCGGCCGCGGTTATTGTACCGGCAACCCCATAGCCTGCTCTAGTTTTGCCTTATTTGTATTAAAATCGTACAACGCCTTGCTATAATCCTTTTTCGCCGAATCCAGCGACAATACCGCGTCCCGCAAATCGAGATTGGTGCCAATGCCAACCTCATAACGGGCTTTCTGGATCATGAGACTTTCTTCGGCCTGTTCTACCGATACCTTGTTGGTATCAATTCTTTTTTCGGCTTCGTACATACTAAGGTAATACTGACGCACATTTAGGAGGATCGTATCGCGCTGCTGTTTTGCCTTATCCATCACCATATCCACATTATGGCGCGCTTGCTTAATTTGGGAGGCGGTGATGCCGGCATCAAAAACATTAAGTGATGTTGTTACTTTCAGCAGCCAGTTACTATTTTTTGCGCCTACCAAATGACTATCATACCAGTCCTGCTCAGCAGTCAGTTCAACCGCTGGGCGCCGGCCGCTCTGCGCGATAGCTACATCGTATTGGGCGCTGGCCACTTTGGCCTCATATTGCGCCAGCTCAGGCCGGTGAGCCAGAGCATGCTGCAGGCATTCCGCCAGAGACATGGCGTACTTTTCATAGGTAAAATTATCTTTAAGCGTAATTTCGGTGGTATGCGGCAAACCAAGATCATTATTCAGCGCCGCCACTGCATTTGTGTAGTTATTTTGCGCCGTAATCAAATCATCCTGCGCTTGGGCCAAATCCACCTGACTTGACAGCACATCGGTTTTAGCAACTAACCCTAAGGCAAATTTATCTTTAACCAGTTGCAGATGCTCTTCATAATTCTTAACAGTCTCCTGATTGATCTGTACTTCAGTGCGGTATTCCAGGACGGTAAGGTATTCGCTTACAACTGTGAGCCTAAGCTGCTGCTTAGCCGCCGCCATATCCAGTTCCGCGACCGTAAGATCCAGCCTGGCCTGTTCAATCTGCCCTTCCAGTTTACCGCCGGAATACAAGGGCACAGACAAGATCAGCTGATTATCAAAATTATTCGTGTACACATAGGAAGCTGTGCCGGTCTCCGCCGGCGGCGTATTATACCGCTGGTCGGTATGAGTTAAACTGACGGACAGCCCTTTATTTTTCTGGGCTTCTTTCATAGCCCAAAATGATTTTTCCCTGGCGGATTGTGCATATTTAATGTCATAATTATTTGCTAGGGCCAGCGCGATACTGTCCTCTACCGATAATTCCACCGCGGCGGCCAGCACCGGTTGGGCTGCCGCCAGTAAAAGCAGGACCGGAATGCTTATCAGTAAATACTGTAAATATCTTCTCATCCGAAACCTCCAAAAACTATTCTGCTTGCAAACGATTGCCCTGTTTGCTAAATAGATTTAAAAAGCATAAATTTAGACAGCTGCTACCAACCATGGTATAATACTATTATTAAATATTTGTTTATAGTCAACATTTATATATAGTAAATAATTATTTACTATATATAAATGTTGACCTATTGATGGTATACTGTCAAAAAACAGGAGGTCTTGCTTTGCATAATCTAAAAGCGGCTGAAAAAGTATTTTCTTTAATACCTCTCCTGGAAAAAAAGTTTGTAAGACCGCTTGAGCAGCAATTTAAACCTGTTCTTAGCCCGATTCAAGTCCATGTTCTGTCAAGCCTGCAGGGAAAAAAGCATACGATGACGGAACTCTCCCGGGAAATGCTAATGTCCAAGCAGCAAATGACCCCTATCATTGATAAGCTTGTTTCCCAGGGATTTGCCCAGAGAGAATATGATAGTGCCGACCGCCGAATTATTCAAATAAGTATAACTGCAGCCGGACTAGAGTTTCTTGCCGCCCTCAAAGAAAAAATATTCATTATATTAGAGGAAAAGCTTGCCTACCTGGAGGAGCAGGATGTAATCCGGCTGAGCAATGCGATCACTGCCTTACAGGACCTGCTGCTTAAAATACCTTAATTATTGATATAAGGTTATGCCCAAAGATTTTTCCAACAATAGAATGCGACAATATACCAAAAGGCTTACTGCTTTTGATTGGAGGTTTTTGCTATGACCCAGATTAATAATACTCTGTCGGGCATAAACACAATGGGAATGAGCTACCCCTATAGTTCTTCGCAAAAAAACGAGCAGACTGCAGCCTCATCTCAACAAACCGAAACTAAGTCACAACAAACTAATTCGTCAACAAGCTCAGTCAATACTACCTCACCAGCCAGTTCAACCGCTCTGAAAACTGCCGCAGCTACTGGCCAAGCCACCCTATCCCCGGCATACTCGGTCGAAATAAGTCAGGAAGGCGCCCGGCTAAGTTCCCTCAATGCTTCAAGCTCTTCATCCGACACTGCTGCTACCAACAATGTCTCCGGCAGTGCCGCTACGCTAAACCAACCAGCGGCCAGTGCCACTACTACAAGGAGTGCTGCGAGCGACGATAGTTCCGCTTCCGCTACTACTAATCTCTCACAATATAGTGAATCCGAACTAAAACAACTCCTGAACAGCGGTAAGATTACGCAGGGTGAATACACTGCGGAAATGTCCAAACGCACGCAGGAAACTCAAGAAACCAAAGCTGCTACTAACACAGCAATTGATTTCGCATAAGAACCTGAATAATATAGTCCCTTTATCATCTCATCTACATCTGCTAAAAAGGCCCGCAGCTATAGATGAGATGTATTCGTGTAAGCATCCGGTTTGAACAAGCAGCAAACGCAAGTAAGCTCGATGAGGTGCATCCTATGAAAATAATAGCTGTTGATATTGATAATGTATTAAACAATTTCTCTGATACCTTAGCGGGTTCCCTGTTTACGCATGATGATTCATATGGCTTGTCTGCTGAAGAATTTAGCGTCTACCTGGATTTGGTAAAACGCGATGTTTTCCCTGAAACTGAATTTTTGACATCAAAATTTTCGGATTTTCGCTATCGCATTCACGAACAGTGCTATGGCATGTCACAAGTTAACCAGGCTGGAATACAGTTTATGCACTGGTTAAAAGCCACGGGCTGGAAAATTGTTATATGTACCAAACGCAATTTGCGTTTGACGGGAGAAGGCACGAAAAAATGGCTGCAAGCTAGTCATATTCCTTATGATTACTTATTTATGGCCTTTAATAAAATTGTCTTTTGTAAACTATGGGGTGTACCGTATTTAATTGATGATGACATTTTAAATATTATCCATGGTGAGCACTATGGCATTGCGGTCTATTATCCGCTTATGCCCAAGCACCATAGTTTACCTACACCGCTTGCGGCCAAAGGGTTTAACCATTTTGAGGAGATAAAGCAATGGCTGCCAAAGTAGAGCTGCTGGAAGCATTCTATCGAACAATGCGCCGGGATAAAGTTAAGATAGAAACTAAAAATTACGGTTTTGATTTTATCCAACAACTGACAGGAAACGATGTAACGTTAGATTACGTACAAATGGAAAACAATTTTATTCATAAGTACAGGCTGTTACAGGTCCCGGAGCATCATAGAAGAAAACTGCTGCAGGGCCATGTAAATCAGGACTATAATGTATGTCTTTATTTTGATGATATCGCCAATAATACGCTCTGCTTTAATTTAGACAACAACTGCAAAGTCAATAATAATGAGCCTATACCGGCAGTAGACCTTGCCGCAGGCTTTTTGCAGCAGCATTTGGCAGAGTATGGCATGGCAGCCGTCAGTATAAAGAGCGGCCGCGGCTATCATCTATGGTGCTGTTTTGCAAGGCCGATTGCCAACCAGCTTCTCTTGGAGTTCATGATAAGAATTTCTGCGCAAACGTTGGCATCATTGCATTATAATAAGTTCGATTACCATGCCGTTAAAATCAACATGAGTCCCAATCCCAAGTATGTGAGTTCTCTATCGCTGCGCGCCTTCGGCTCCAGGCATATCCGGACAGGTACCTTTTCCCATATAAAAACCCCAGGCGGTATCTTAAATGAAGCAGAATCCTGGCAGTATTTTGCGGACTATATAAAGAATAAGACCATTTCAGAGCAGCAATTTATGTTGGCGCAGGCCGAACTTACCAGCGCTATCCCGTTCCTAAAATAAAAGCCCATAGTATCATTACCCCCATATTACTATTGCCGGGCAGCGGGAAAATAAAAACTAGAACTCACGTACGCGGGAGTTCTAGTTTTTGTTTATACATAGCACCCTAGCTAAATAGCTAATTATTATTTACGCGCCTTATCAATGCCGTCCAGCACTTCTTTGAAATCGGCGCTGTATTTGTCAATAACCGGCTTAACAGCGGCCTGCCAGGGTTTCAGGTCTTTTACTTCGGTGATGGTTACACCGGCGGCCTGGACTTTGGCTTCTGCTTCTTTTTCAGTTTTAGCCCAGATATCCCGCTGATAGTCCACCGAATCTAAGGCAGCCTGTTTAATAAGTTTCTGATCTTCCGGCGACAACTTATCCCAGCTGACTTTACTGATCAAGAGAACTTCCGGAATTCTCTGGTGAGCATCCAGTATGTAATGCTTGGCCGACTGATAGTGGTTTTGCGCCACAAACGTCGGATAATTATTTTCCGCGCCGTCGATTACACCGGTTTGCAGTGCACTGAATATTTCGCCGGCCGGCATAGGCGTTGCGCTGCCGCCTAACGCAGCAACCATATCCATATTTATTTTATTCTGCATGACCCGGATTTTTAATCCTTTCAGACTGTCTATGCCGGTAAGCGGCTTGACTGAGTAAAAACTCCGGGCGCCGCCGGTATAGTAAGCCAGTCCTTTCATCCGGGACGGCTGCAGGTCATTCAGCATCTTTTCGCCCATCTCGCCTTTAAGGAACTTCCACATATGCTCTTCACTATCAAAAAGATAAGGCAGGGAAAATACACTCATTTGCTTGTTAAATTC
>JAEZQV010000489.1 GCA_023441125.1 Bacillota bacterium | reverse complement strand
GTGTAATGTGCGACGGCAAAGGCTGTCGCGTGTGCTCGGGAACTGGCTGGCTGGAGATCTTAGGCTCCGGCATGGTGCATCCGCGCGTACTCGAGATGAGCAAATATGATCCGAAGCAAGTCAGCGGTTTTGCTTTCGGAATGGGGGTAGAGCGCATTGCCATGTTAACCTACGGCATTGATGACCTCAGACTGTTTTTTGACAATGATGTGCGCTTTTTGCGTCAATTTTAGAGCTGGTTAAGGGGGAAGGTTATGAGAGCGTCATTAAAATGGCTTAAAGACTATGTTGAAATAAACGAGTCGCCGGAAAAACTGGCCGACATGCTGACTATGGCCGGAATTCCGGTTGCAAGCGTCGAATATTTGGGACAGAATATCGCGGGAGTAGTCACCGGAAAAATAATTGAAATTACGCCTCATACCGATGCGGATAAGCTATCGGTATGCAAAGTCGATATCGGCGCAGAAACGGTTACCATTATCACCGGCGCCACCAATGTCCGGCAGCACGATGTTGTGCCGGTAGCAACTGTGGGGGCTGAGCTGCCGAATGGCATGAAAATCAAACCGACCAAGCTGCGCGGCCTGCTCTCCAGTGGCATGCTGTGCTCGACGGAAGAACTGAATATTGATAATAAATTAGTTGCCGCCGAAGCCAGAAATGGTATCTATATTCTGCCTGCTGATACGGCCATTGGCGTAGATATCCGTACCGCACTGGGACTCGATGATGTCGTGCTGGAATTTGAGCTGACCGCCAACAGAGCCGATTGTTTCAGCATCCTGGGCATCGCCCGCGAGATCGCCGTATTAACCGGCGCTACTGTTAAAAAACCAATCCTCAATTTAAAAGAAGCCGGCACCGAGAAGGCCGGCACTATGACCAATATCCAGATTACCGATGCCAGCCTTTGTGCGCGTTTTGCCGCCAGAATTTTAACCAATATCAAAATCGGGCCATCGCCGGTCTGGCTGCAGCACCGTATCCAGGCGGCCGGTATGCGGCCAATCAACAACATCGTCGACGTCACCAACTTTGTAATGCTGGAGTTAGGCCAGCCGATGCACGCCTATGATTACAACCTGCTGTCCCGGCACACTTTGGTGGTCCGCCAGGCCAATCCAGGCGAGAAACTGACGACCTTGGACGGTGTAAAACGCGAACTTGAACCAGATATGCTGGTTATTGCCGATGCCGTACAGGCTGTTGGCATTGCCGGCGTTATGGGCGGCCTGACAACCGAAGTCACGGCCAGCACGCAAAATGTGTTATTGGAAGCAGCCGCTTTCAAAGGCGCGAGCATTCGCCGGACGTCCCGTGCCCTGGGGCTTCGTTCGGAGGCATCCGGACGCTTTGAACGCGGTGTGGACACCGCCAATGTCATCAAGGCTCTCGACCGGGCGGCGAAATTACTGGAGGACATGGGGGCCTGCCAGGTCTGTCCCGGTATTGTGGATGTGTATCCCGCTATGCAGTTGCCTAAGCAGATCCATTTCACGCCGGAGGAAATTAACCGCTACCTGGGTACTGCCATACCGGCCAATACTATGATCGATATCCTGAAGCGACTGGAATTCGAGGTAGATGCCAGTCCGGCTAAAATTACAGTAACCATTCCCACGTGGCGGGGCGATGTTACGATGCCAGCCGATATTTGCGAAGAAATCGCCAGGGTTTACGGCTACAACAATGTGCCTTCCACAACCCCGGCCGGCAATATGGCTCAAGGCAAACAAAGCTATTCGCAAACAGTAATCGACAAGATTAAGGCTGTACTGACCGGCAGTGGTTTTTCGGAAATCATTTCCTTTAGCTTTTCTCATCCGGCAGCTTTTGATAAACTGAATTTGCCGTCAGACAGCCCGTTACGTAATGCTATTGAGGTCTTAAACCCGATTACCGACGACTTTCCCATTTTGCGGACTACTTTGCTGGGCGGTATGCTGGACACCGTGGTCCGCAATCTTGCCCGCAAAAATGAAGACCTGAAGCTCTACGAAATTGGCGCAGTCTATCTGCCGGAAGCATTGCCGCTTGCCGAGCTGCCGCAAGAGCCTGTCATGCTCTGCGGCGCCATGGTGGGCAAACGGTATCCTCAGACCTGGAATCTTACTAAGGAAACAGTAGACTTTTTTGATGCCAAAGGGGCTGTTGAAGCGGTATTAGAGGCATTAGGCATAGTTGATTTCTCCCTGGAGCCGTCTGAAACTGCCGCCTTACATCCTGGAAAAACCGCGGCAATCAAAAAAGACGGCGATCTCTTAGGGCTGGTGGGAGAAGTCCACCCCAAGGTGCTGGATGCCTATGAAGTCACCAAGAAGATTTACTTGTTTGAATTAAATATGACTGCCCTGGTTAACCATGCGGCCATTAAACCCCATTACCAGCAGCTGCCGAAATTCCCGGCCATTAATCGCGATCTGGCCGTAGTTCTGCCGGAAACGGTTTCCGCCGGCGATGTGACCAAAGCCATTGTCGCCAGTGCGGGTCAGTTACTGACGGCGACTCAATTGTTTGACGTATATACGGGCCAGCAAGTGGCCCAAGGTTCCCGCAGCCTGGCTTTCGCACTTACTTTCCAGGCCAACGACCGGACCCTGACCGATGTTGAAGTTGATGAACATTATAAGAATATAGTTGTTTCTCTGGAAAAAACTTTTGCTGCTAAATTACGGGAATAGTTCGGAAAACGTCTTTTGTATACAAACAAAAAATACTTTACCTACAACCATTCTTGTGTTAAACTGTTAACCGGGATGGACATATAACGTAAATGTCTGCGCTTGCTGGATATTTACTGGAAACAAGATCTGTCTTCCGTGGACAGATCTTGTTTTTTTCCTTCCAACAAAAGTGTAACTTTCTATTTGATAAAGACACCGCTGCGCTGCTTGGCTGTACCAGGCCAGGGCAGGCCGTGTTTGCTTATCCTGACAGAAAGTTATTACTTACTGCTGGATAAAGGCAACATTGGCTTTGGCTTATGCAAACTATGCTGGCTTTATCGAAATTATATTTGGAGGGGTGAAAGTATGAGTGTTTTCCGCACTAAGAGTAGCGACATGATTAAACTAGGTGCCGGACAAAAGGGCTGAAAGAAACCCGTGGGAGCTTCTGATCTAATTTTGTTGGGAATCGGGTGTATCATCGGTACGGGTATTTTTGTTTTAACCGGTGTTGCTGCCGCCAAATACGCCGGTCCCGGTATCATGCTATCATTTGTAATTTCCGGTCTTGCCTGCGCATTTGCCGCATTAGCGTATGCCGAACTGGCCGCTATCGTGCCTATTGCCGGCAGCGCTTACACATACAGCTATGCGGCGTTAGGCGAGATCATTGCCTGGATTGTCGGCTGGAATCTTATCCTGGAGTATTCAGTAGGCTCCAGTGCCGTAGCCGCCGGCTGGTCAGGCTACATGGTCGGCCTGCTTAAGTCAGGCGGAATTGAATTGCCCAAGGCGTTTACCGCCGTCCCGGCAGATGGCGGAATTGTCAACCTGCCGGCTATGCTTATCGCCCTCTTTTTAAGTCTTCTGCTGGTACGTGGCACCAAGGAGAGCGCTACCTTAAATAAGATACTGGTTGTGATAAAACTGGTGGCAGTATTCATTTTTCTGGCGCTGGCCGGTCCGAAAGTAAACCCGGTTAACTGGTCGCCGCTTATGCCGTACGGTTTTTCCGGAGTAGCTGCCGGCGCGGCCATTATCTTCTTTGCGTATATCGGCTTTGATGCCGTGGCCACTGCCGCTGAGGAATGCCGCAATCCTAACCGGGATTTACCGATTGGCATCATCGGCTCGTTGCTCGTATGTACAGTTCTATATATTGTGGTAGCCGGTGTCTTGACCGGTGTGGTTCCTTATCAGGAGCTCAATAATGCCGAACCGGTTGCCTATGCGCTGCGCAGTATCGGCTACAACTTTGGTTCGGCGCTGGTGGGTACGGGGGCCATTGCCGGCATAACTACCGTTTTGTTAGTACTGATGTACGGCCAAACCCGGATTTTCTTTGCCATGTCACGGGACGGACTCATTCCGGCCGGCATCTGTAAAATCCATCCCAAATATGGCACGCCGCATGTTATTACCATGGCTGCCGGTGTTGCCGTCGCCCTGATCGCCGGGTTTACCCCCATTGGCATTATTGCCGAACTAACTAATATTGGCACACTGTTTGCCTTTGTGGTGGCGGCGATCGGTGTATTTGTCCTGCGGTACACCAGACCGGACATTCACCGTCCGTTCAGGTGCCCGGCCGTTCCGCTGATAGCGCCGCTGGCCGTATTATCCTGCAGCTATTTGATGCTGAATTTGCCGGCGGAGACCTGGCTACGGTTTGGTATCTGGTCCGCGATCGGTTTTGTCGTGTATTATGCGTATAGTTACCGGAACAGTGCTTTAAATAAGAGCAAAACTGCCAGCGAACAATAATAAGCAAATTCGGCGGGTTATCCCCGCCTTTTTCTTTTTTCTTGCAGGAATTAGTTTTTGACTGGTAGAAATATATTCTGAAGTAAATATTTGAGTTCAGGTGAAATATGTCAGATAAAAAAACTAAGATTACCGTTGAAATATACGGTGAGAGCTATGCTCTGAAAGGCGATGTGGAGCCTGAAAGGATCATACGTTTGGCGGCTATGCTGGACGAGCGTATGAAAAAGACGGCTAAAGCCAATCTCCGAATGTCGCCAACCAAGATCGCAGTATTGACAGCTCTTAACATTGCTGATGAGTTTCTACGCTTGGAACAAGACTATCTGGATCTTCTTGAACTGATAGAAAAGGATAAATAATTGGCAAACCCTAAAGACACGGTATAACACCTTTCAGTCGCGTTAATAATACAGACAGAAAAGGAGGGGTACCGTGTTTGACAGCGGATCAATCATTTCAGTTTTGTTACGCTTAATGATCTTGTGTGCTGTCGCCCTGATTGTGGTTAGGCTGATGGGAAACCGTACCGTGGGACAGCTGTCACCATTTGATTTTGTCATAATGGTTGGTATCGGTGACATTATCATTGCCGGTACAATGGATCAAAATCCTACATTATTGTCAGGCGTTGAGGCGTTGGTTGTGTTATTATTATTGCAGCAGCTGTTAGGGTATCTGGCCTTGAAAAATACTACATTGCGTAAATGGTTTGAAGGAACTCCTGTCACTTTAATCCAGAACGGGCGCATCATCAAGGACAACTTTTCCAAAACCCATTTTAATTTTGATGACTTGCGACAGGAACTACATAAAAAAGGGCTGGACATGTCCGACCTGAACATGATTGAAACGGCTCGTCTGGAGAGTTGCGGCGAGTTTACCATGGTTCGCACACCGGATAATGAGCCGTTATCCAAAAAAGAATTTGAGAGTTATGTCAGAAGTATTTACGACAACCCGCTGAGCCTGGCCGGCGAAAAATGGTCCAAGATTGAAACGTTTATGGACGATGTCCGCTTTCTGGCCGCTCAATTACAGGAGAAGCAGGGGTCTGAAACCAGTGCCGCCGGGAGCCCAGCGAGTAACGAAAAAGAATTGCATTAAAGAGAGGAAGGGATATCCCTTCTTCTTTCTTATGCTGATAATGCAGTGGAAAGCGATTTAGCTGCAACAATTGGAGGATAGGCGGGATCATGCATTGAAAGTATTGTTACTGTTCATTGATGGGTTTGGTCTGGGCAGTAATAACCCGGAAATCAATCCATTGGCGAGGTTTGGGTTACACAGCGTGGAAGGGTTGTTTGGCTTGCCATTGACGCAGGCCATGGAGCCAATGCTGCTCGCTGAACGCTGCCTGGTACCAATTGACGCCACACTTGGTGTCGAGGGCCTGCCGCAGAGTGCAACCGGACAGGGCGCGCTGCTGACCGGTCTCAACACGGCGCAAATTATGGGGCGCCATATTCAGGCCTTTCCCGGCCCGCAGTTAGCAAAAATAATTACCGAGAATAATCTTATG
>JAEZQV010000441.1 GCA_023441125.1 Bacillota bacterium | reverse complement strand
GTATTAAAGACCCCAACCGCCCGATCGGCTCCTTTATCTTCCTGGGACCGACCGGCGTAGGTAAAACCGAACTGGCCAAAACCCTGGCCGAAGTACTGTTTGATGATGAACGCAGCATGATCCGCCTGGATATGAGCGAATACATGGAAAAGCACGCAGTTGCCCGGTTGATCGGCGCGCCGCCCGGCTATGTCGGCTATGATGAAGGCGGCCAGCTTACTGAAGCCGTCCGCCGCCGCCCCTACAGCGTTATTCTGCTGGACGAAGTGGAAAAAGCCCATAACGACGTATTTAATATTCTGCTGCAAATTCTCGACGACGGCCGGTTGACAGACAGCAAGGGGCGGACGGTGGATTTTAAAAACACAGTGATTATTATGACCTCCAACCTGGGTTCCCACGAAATTCTCAGCTGCGAATTCTCGGCAGCCAAAGAACGGGTGCTGGAGCTTTTAAAACACCATTTCCGTCCGGAATTTTTAAACCGCATTGATGACATTGTCGTGTTTAACGCCCTAACGGCCAAGCAGGTGGCCGATATTGCCGCCATTATGCTGGGTAACCTGAACCAGCGTCTGCAAAAACAGCTTACTATCAGCCTGACCTGGGACGCAGCCGCCCTCTCGCTGCTGTCTGCCGCAGGCTATGATCCCCAATTTGGCGCCAGACCTTTGAAACGGCTCATCAGCCGTTTGGTGGAGACTGAACTGAGCAAAATGATTATCCGCGGGGAAGTGCCGGAAGGCAGTCAGGTTGCGCTCAGCGCCGCCGCTGATAAGATTACTTTTTCCGTCCAAGCCGCTCCTGCCGATCGGCAATAGCCCTAAAAATAACAATGCCCAGCCGACTGGCTGGGCATTGTTATTTTTAGGACCTAAGTACCAGCGTTGCGTGACCTTAGACGGATTGAATTCCATTCGCATCCATTTTATACTTAAGCTGCCAACGTATTTTTCGATTTATCGCAAAGGAGCTGGTATTTTGTCAACCAGGATGATCGCCGTAAAAGACTTGGTTCCCGGCATGACTATCGGCGAACCGATCCTGTCGGCCAGCGGTAAGGTTCTATTGGGAAAAGATGTAGTAATCGCTCCACGGACCATCGCTTTGCTGTCCATGTGGAACGTCAGTCATGTCTTCGTAGCGGGTGAAAACGACCAGTCAACTGACTGCACGCCGGAACAAGTGACTGAACAAGCAGCGGCGCCTGCCGCCCCAAGCAGCATAACCGAAGAGTTTATGAACTTCTTTAAAGAGTATGACGGACTGGTAACCACCACTTCCCAGTCTTTTGATTTTATCCGTAATAGCCGCGAAATCCCTATCCGCGAATTAAAAGAAACCTCCTTCAGCATTTATTCAACCGTCCTGTCCACCGGGCCGGCCATTATGGATTATCTTTTGGTAAGTGACTTCAATCTGGCCGACAAGGTTACCCGTCATTCGGTGATGGTGGCCTTTATCAGCAGTATTATTGGCCGCAAACTCAAATTCACCGCTGACCAGATCAGAGTGCTCATACTGGCGGGCCTGCTGCACGATGTCGGCAAACTGGTCATTGCCAGAGACACCGAGCCGGAGCCCAAAGCCCATGTTATTAACAGCGGCAAGCTGCTGCATCATGTGCCGGCCCTGCCGCAGGAAGTATTATTGAGCGCCATCCAGCATCATGAATGGATGGATGGCAGCGGCTTTCCCATGGGCTCAAAGGGAGATAAAATTCACCCGTACGCCCGGATTGTGGCTGTGGCCGACCTGTTCCATCAACAGGCCTATGAGGGTGAGCATGCCAATCCTTTTCCGGTATTGGAGTATATGGCCAAAGAAATGTTCGATAAGCTGGACCAGGGTGTTTGCCAGCCCTTTATCCGTCACGTCCGCGACTGTCTGATCAACTCACCGGTGCTCTTAAGCGACGGCCGGACCGGGCAGGTTATCTTCTTCAATGCCAACAGACTGGACAAGCCGGTGGTCAAGACCCATAGCGGCACGATTATCGACCTGGCCACCACCAAGCATATTTTTATCAAGCGCCTCATCAGCCAGGAATATTTAGCCAACGCCAACTAGCCTGTAATCTAGCCAGGCTGCCACAGCTAAGCTGTAGCAGCCTGTTTTTTATTTTATACTAATTTTCGGTTGTCAATGACCCGCTTGGCCTTGCCTTCACTGCGTTCTATGGTGCGGGGCGCCACCATCCGGACATTGGCCTTGACGTTGAGGACGGCCTTTAACTGGTTTTGAATGGCTTTTTCCAGTCTGGCCAGTCCCTCCGCCCCTAATTCGATATATCCTTCTTCTGTGGGTTCCACCAGTACAGTCAATGCGTCCAGGTTGTTCTGCCGGTCAATTACGAGCTGGTAATGCGGCGCGGTAGCCCCCATTTCGAGCAGTACACTCTCAATTTGGGACGGGAATACATTGGCGCCGCGGATAATCAGCATATCGTCGCTGCGGCCGGTAACCCGTCGCATAGTAATACCGGTACGGCCGCAGCTGCAGGGCCTGCGTTCCAGCGCCGTAAGATCGCGGGTACGGTAACGCAGCATCGGCATGCCCTCTTTGGTCAAGGTGGTAATTACCAGTTCACCGGTCTGCCCTTCCGGCAGCACCGCACCGGTTACCGGATCAACCACCTCCGGATAGAACAGATCCTCGTGAAAATGCAGCCCCTCCTGGCAGCGGCAATCGGTCGCCACACCCGGCCCGATTATTTCACTTAAGCCGTAGACGTCATAGGTCGGAGCACCAAACGACTTTTCAATCTCCAGCCGCATGCCGTCAGACCAGGTTTCCGCCCCGCAAAACACGGCTTTCAAGCCCAGGCTTCTGGGATCAATGCCCTTGGTCTGCATGGCTTCGGCCAAATGCAGGGCATAGGAGGGGGTTATGATAATATCGGTTACGCCAAAATCCTGCATTAAAATGGCTTGGCGAACCGGATTGCCGGAAGATGCCGGCACAATGGCCGCCCCGACATTTTCCGCCGCATAATGCATCCCCAGGCCGCCGGTAAACATACCATAATTGACGGCCACCTGAAATACCGAGTCAGGCCCCAGGCCGCCGGCTGCCAACGTCCGCCCCAGCGACTCCGCCCACATGGCCAGGTCGTTTTTGGTATAGGCGACGGCCGTTGCCCTGCCGGTCGTGCCGCTGGACGAGTGAAAGCGGGCAATCTCCCTGAGCGGCACAGCCAGCATGCCATACGGATAATTATCACGCATATCCTGCTTGGTGGTCATAGGTATTTTGGCAATATCCTTAAGTGACTTTATATCCTGGGGCGCTACCCCGGCAGCCCGCAGCCGTTCCCGATAAAAGGGAGAATGCTGGTACACTCTGGCGACAAGCTCCTGCAGCCGCCCCAGCTGCAATTCCTGCATAGCCGTCACCGGCATGGTTTCTATCACTGGATGCAAAATCGTCATTTACTGATCCCTTCTTCCTTAGGTTTCGCGGTAAAGCCGCTTAGCAGCGCCGTTACCGGATAATAGAGGACCTGGGCAATAACGGTGTTGGCCGCAGCCACGGTCAGCACTACCGGCAGCATGCCATAGAGGTACACCTTCAGTGGCAGTCCCAGCATAAGCTTGGCCAGCGTGGTGAAGGTCAGGCCGCTGGCCAGCGTGCCGAACAGGGCCCCCACTGCCGGCCTGAGTTCCAGCCGCCCTACCTTCATAGTATAGGGCAGCTTGATGATAAGAGCACAAACCAAGGCGCCCACCGGCTCACTGATCAAATTGCCATAAGGCAGCACCGACTTGGAGGTTGCCAGGCACAACGCCCCGGCCACCAGGCCGATGCCGGCAGCCCGCCCCATTGACGGCCGGAATAGCACGATGGACAAACAGTACATCGCAATAATCCAGTTAGGCGAAATACCGGCAATACTCGGACTAACCAACCGCAAAATCGCCCCCATGGCCAGCAGCATCGCCGTCACCGCCGCCCAGCGGAACCGCCCCTCCTGCCCGGTAGTAATGGTGACCAGTTCCTGCTCATTTTTTTCCATCATAACGTCCCCCTTCCGTAATAAAAAATAATGAATTGCCGGAATTGGAGAGAAGTCGTCAGCTGCGAGGCGCCCTCGAGGACGGTCCGCGCGGCGTACATGGGACCGTACGTAAGCGGACCGCCCGGAGAGAGCAACGAAGCAGATGGCGGCTTATCTCCAATTCTAAAGTATCAGGTACAAAATATAAAACCCCGTCTCTTTGGATATGCTCTCGCATACCCAAAGGGACGGGGAATAACCCGCGGTGCCACCCTCGTTGACCATGACAAACTGTCCTGGTCCGGCTCTACAAAGTACAGGCTTATAGCCGATACCCGCTTCCTGATAACGGCGGAAGAATCCCGACAGCGCCTACCCCGCTTAACGCGGCTCGGACTGTATCTCCCAGGCCCATTCACCACACCGGACTTGCGCCAAACTCTCACTGTCATTGGCTCGCTGCAGCCGCCTGCATGTGTTTACTCTTCCTGGTCATTGACGATGATCGTATTGAAATATTGTATATAGGATACCAGAAGACACGCACAGTTGTCAACACTCAAATTACAGCGAAAAATTCATTTACAGCATACCGTTCATAATAACTCCAGGCCGGATGCTAAGCCTGGCGGCGCCAGAAAACTATACCGCGGCGCCACTGCGCTTTTTTCCCCGTCGCATTGTCCTGTTATGCTGCTGGCTCGCGCTATTTTCTTGATCTTGTCGGCGACAAAACCTGGAACCCAATTATTTCCGGGAAATATCTTTACTACAGCAGCTGGACCGGTCATCGCCGTATGTACCGCTTGCGGCTTGACGGCACGGAGAAAAGCAAAATAGGGCCGGCATCAAGCCCAATACATAAACTCTTTCGTCTGCCGGTCCGGCGCTGCCAGCAAAGCCTGTCCCTTATCCGCCACGGCTGCTGCCGTATATTCAGGCTGCGGCGCTGCCGGCTTGCCGTTAAGGAAGGAATCGGTCTGATCTGTGTACGGACTAAGATCAAGCTGCCCGTCGGCAGCCTCTGCATAACTTATGCTTTCATTGCAGCGGAGCTCAAGGTTCATAGCTTGAACCGCAGTTTCCACAGCCGCAGCAATATACAGCAGACACGCAAAATCGTTAGCTGGCGTACGTAACGTCACGTGGACATGATTCTCATGCACCCGGCGCACGGAAACCTTTTGCCCGCCCAGCAAACTGCCTGTAATCCGGCCGCCGCCCGTGGCAGTCTGGAGGTCAATAAGCGCCAAATTAACCAAGCCGGGATACGGCCCCCCTTTTTGCCGGCTTGCATAAGCATTATAGAAGGTGACAGCCTGACAGATACAGCCGGCCGCCACCCGGTGATCCACTTCGCCGCACTCATGAAAAACGTCAAGATGGCAAACGGCACCGCAGTCCTGGCGGTGATAGAATACCTGACCGGCATCTGTATTGATTAATATCTGAACATGCTCGGGCTTATGCGAATCAAAGGCATGCACTTTGGTGCTTAGCACGGCGCTCTGTCCCAGCCGTGCCGCCTGACCGGCAGCAAGCGCCCGGACGATACTGGCAGTTGCTCCGCCCAAGTCCAGCAGCGGCAGCCTTGTTAAGGTTAACGCCGGGTTAGCTGCCATGCTGATTGAATTCCGTCGTAACCAGCTGCTCCGCCGGCAACAGGGTTAGCGGGATAGCGGGTTTCGGCGGCGCAATCATCGTGGTAGCCTGCGGATCAATGATTTGGGCTGGCCCCGCCTCGCCTCGCCGGCGGACCGAAGAGCCGGTATTGGGCAACCAGGACCAGTTTGTCAGCAAATTCGCCACCCGCCGCGCAATCGTCCGCCAACAGGCGGCAAACGGCGCTATAGCCTGGACGGCAGGTTTTATAACTGTGTCTGCCGGCCGGTTCATGGTCACGGTTACGTGAAAACGGTCAGCCGGTTGCTTCCGGCTACGGAATAAATTGCGGCTGCCGCTGTGCCGGCTAAACCGGCTATACTCGTGCATATCATATCCCCCCGGATTATTTTATGTATAGTAAGTATTGTTCCCCGCGGCAAGGCATACATGCTATTATCTCGAAAAAAGGCAAGCGGCCATCGCAAAATACACGTTTATCCTGCCTGCCGGAAACCTGTCAATAAAACAGCAAAGAATCCGCCCTCTAGCCAAAGCGGATTCTTTGCTGTTTTATGCTTCACCCGGGTGCGCCGGGCAGACCGGTTTTATAAGCTCAGTTTGGTTTTGATTCGTTCGATGGCTTCCTGGGTACTTTCCTGACTGCCAAAGGCCGTAAGCCGGAAATATCCCTCTCCGGCCGGACCGAAGCCGGCCCCGGGCGTACCGACAATGTTGACCTCTGTCAGCAATTTATCGAAAAAGGACCAAGAGTCGTATCCGGCCGGAGTTTTCAGCCAGATGTAGGGCGCATTGACCCCGCCGAACACATCCAGACCGATACTTTTCAGACCTTCCCGGATAATCTTGGCATTCGTCATATAGTAGGTAATAAGCGCTTTGATCTGCTGTTGGCCTGCCGGCGTATATACAGCCTCGGCGCCACGCTGGATGATGTATGGCACACCATTGAACTTGGTGGTTTGCCGGCGGTTCCACAGTTTGTTCAGCGGATATTGGCTGCCGTCTTGCTTCGCAGCCATCACGGTTTTGGGTACTACGGTAAAAGCGCAGCGCGTACCGGTAAACCCGGCGTTTTTGGAAAATGTCCTAAACTCGATTGCTACATCCTTAGCACCTTCCACCTCGTAAATACTGTGCGGAATACCCGGTTCCTGAATGTACGCTTCATAGGCCGCGTCATAGAGAATGATAGCACCGTTGGCTTTGGCATAATCAACCCATTTTTTCAACTCTGCTTTGGATAGGGTAGTGCCTGTCGGATTATTGGGGAAGCAGAGGTAAATAATATCAACCTTTTCTGTTGGCAAAGCCGGCGTAAAATTGTTCTCGGCATTGCAGGTCAGATAGGTTACACCGGCAAACTTTCCGTTGACCAGTTCGCCGCTGCGTCCGGCCATAATATTGGTATCAAGGTAAACCGGATATACCGGATCGGTGATGGCAACTACATTATCGACACCGAATATCTCCTGAATATTACCCACATCACTTTTGGAACCGTCACTGACAAATACCTCGTCAACCTCCAGGGAAACCCCAAGCGGCTGATAATCGGTAGCAATAATTTTTTCAATTAAAAAGGGATAACCTTGTTCCGGTCCATAACCGCGGAAGGTTTCGGTCTTGGCCATTTCATCAACAGCTCCATGTAAGCCTGTAATGACGGCCTCCGGCAATGGCCTGGTGACATCACCGATCCCCAGTCTGATAATATTCGCAGCAGGATTATCTTCTTTAAATTTAGTTACACGTCTTGCTATTTCAGCGAACAGATAGCTTCCAGGCAATTTAAGATAGTTTTCATTAATTAAGGCCACTTTTGAAACTCCTCTCTGGTTTGTATAATTTGGCAGTTTTAATTGTTCCCCAAAGCATCCGGGGCAATACAAACAAAAAACAGCGATATTTGGTATTATATTCTGCTATATGTACATTTTTCCTCTATGTATTTATAAAAAAATGATTGCCGCCACTGTTTGTCTCCCCAGCGGCAACAATCATTTTATCGAAGTGCTAAGCCGACGGTAAGCGTCAGCATAACGAATAGCGCTGCATAATCCGGGCCGCCCAGCGCGATATCGGCTGTAAACTGGCGGCGTCCCTGACGGCCAAAGCCTCTCAGCTCCAGACTCATGGCCATGGTCTCGGAGCGGGATACTGCCCGGAGAACCAGCGGTTCGACAATGGCAACATAATCCATAAGCCGTTTAAGCGGATTGCCGCAAAAGACATATCCCCGGCAGGCCTGAGCCTCCCGCACGGCCTGACTTTCTGCCAGGAAATCGGGTACGAACCGGAGCGCCGCGGTAAACATAAAGGCATATTCATAGGGAACCCGGCACTGGCTTACCAGCGCAGCCGTCAAATCCTGCAGCCTGGTGGTTGCCAGTAAAAAGACAAAAACTATCGACATTGCGAACATTTTAAGCCCGGAGAGCAGTGAAAACTCCACTGTACTGCCGAAGGCATATTGAATAACCGCCAGCATGCCGGCAAAGACCGCCAAGGCGCCGGCTGCCTTAACATGTTTGCCGGCCGGACGATACAGAAAAAACAGCAGCAGTTCACCACCGGCCAAGGCAGCTTGCCCGGTCAGGGTCGGTATCATCAACGCCCATACCGATACCGCGGCAGTCAGAATTAATTTGGTAAGCGGCGCCAGCTTAGGCATACGGTTCCCTCCCTTTTTTAATAGCAGCCGCCAATAGCTCCGTCAGTTCAGCGGTGCTGCCGGCATGAATCCCCGTAAGCTGGCGGCCGAGCGTGACGGCAGCAGGCGGCAGGAGACCCCAGTCGCCAATATTTTCTTGGCCGGCAAACAGCTCGCCGGGCGTACCGTCAAACACCTTCCGGCCCTGGTGCAGCACAACAGCTCTGCCCGCGTACCCGGCAATAAGCTCCATATCATGCGTAACCAGAATAATAGTTATGCCTTGCCGGTTCAGATCGGTTAAGAGCTCCATCAGGTTTTGCGCTTCCCAGGGGTCCTGGCCGCTGGTCGGCTCATCCAGAATAAGCATTTTTGGTTTCATGGCAATAGCCGAGGCAATGGCCACCTTTTGTTTATGCCCCCGGCTGAGCAGCCGGGGAAAACTGCCTGCCAAATCAGTGAGGCCGGTCAGCTTGAGGGCCCAGGCCACCGCTTCATTAATGCTTGCGGAACTAAAGCCGAGCTGCTCGGGCCCGTAGGCAATCTCCTTAATTACTGTCTCCCGGAAAATCTGCCGGTCAGGGTTCTGAAACACATAGCCAATGCTCCGCGCCATGTCGGCAGGTGTCATGGCGGCCGTACTTTGCCCTTGGAAGGTAATACGGCCGCCGGCCGGCTTGATCAGCGCCATGGCCAGACGGGTCAGGGTTGTTTTGCCGCTGCCGTTCCGGCCGGCCAGAGCCACAAATTCTCCCTGGTTTACGGCAAAATTGACCTGATCAAGCGCCAAACCGCTATTCTTATACGTAAACGTTATATCCTGCAGTTCTAAAAGGGCTTCAGGCACTTTTGGCCACTCCTCTGCTTTCACTTGCTGTTAACCGGTTCAGTTCGTCGGCAGC
>JAEZQV010000433.1 GCA_023441125.1 Bacillota bacterium | reverse complement strand
CGGTGAACGGATGAGCCGGTATAATCAGCACGTGTTTCTGCTGCAAGCCTCCTGCCGGGCTAAAACTTTTACCGCGGCGCCCATAATAGACTTTTTGCGGGACATTCTGCCTGAATATATGATACCGGCGGTATTTATCCCTTTACAGCAATTGCCGCTTAGCGAAAACGGCAAAATCGACAAAAAAGCGTTACCCATGCCGGCCGCACGCAAACAGGCAGCTCCGGACAAACCGTTTGTTGCGCCCCGGACGCCGGTGGAACTGTTGCTGGCCGGAATTTGGCGTGAAATCCTGCGTGTGGAAACAATCAGTATGACCGATCATTATTTTGAATTAGGCGGCGATTCCTTACTCGCAACGCTGTTAAATGCCATGGTCCGGCAAAAATGCAACGTGGAGTTGTCGTTGGAAACCATTTTTAAGAAACCGGTATTGGCCGAACTGGCCGATCATCTGCAAAAATTGCTGGCTGATAATGAGAAACAGGATCAAGCGGCAGCCGCGATAGCGTTGCCGCAAATCATTCCCCAGCCGGCAGAAACCTATCAGCCCTTTCCGCTGACCGACATTCAGCAATCCTACTGGCTGGGCCGCAGTGGTGTTTATGCTTTGGGTAATGTATCGGCCCATTGCTATTTTGAATTAGATGGGCAGGACCTGGACCTGGCCAAAGTGAATGCGGCCTGGCAGCGCTTAATGAATCGCCATGGAATGCTGCGGGCCGTGGTGCTGCCTGATGGCCAGTCTCAAAAAATCTCTGAATCGGTGCCGGCTTATTCAATAAAAGTTTATGATTTGCAAACAGCAGTCGCTGTAGACACCGAACTGGAGAATATCCGCGAGAGTATGGCTCATCAGCTATTCAAAACAGAACAATGGCCGCTGTTTGACATCCGGGCATCGATAATGGGCACGGGGCGCGTTCGTCTGCATATCAGCTTTGATAATATCGTGCTGGATGGCTGGAGCATTTTCCATCTCTTCAGAGAGTGGAAACGGCTTTATGATCAGCCTGAGACGCTGCTGCCCCCGCCGGCCTTATCGTTTCGAGATTATGTTATGACTTTGGAGGAGATCAAAAAAACAGCTGTCTATCAGCGGGACCTGCAATACTGGCAGGAACGCCTGCCTGATTTGCCGCCGGCACCGGAACTGCCGCTGGCAAAAAATCCGAATTCGCTTTCCCGCCAGCAGTTTAGCCGCCTGGAAACAAGACTTGGCCGTGAAGAATGGCAAGCTATTAAAAAACGAGCGGCCGAGAACGGACTGACCGCCGCCGGTATTCTGCTCACTGCTTATGCGGAGGTTTTAAGTGCCTGGAGCAAACGCCCCCGCTTTACGATCAATTTAACACGGTTTAACCGGTTGCCGCTGCATCCGCAGGTAAACGAGCTGGTCGGCGATTTCACCTCCCTGACGTTATTGGCGGTAGATACCGCGACCGGCAAGACTTTCCTTGAACGGGGCCAAAATTTGCAGAAGCAGCTTTGGCAGGATCTCGACCATCCTTATGTTAGCGGCGTTTTAGTGGAACGTGAGCTGGGGAGAACTGCCGGCCCGCGCCAGGCGGTTACCATGCCGGTGGTATTTACCAGTGGCCTGGGAATTGAGCAGGAATGTGAAAGCGATACAGGTCAAAATTATCTGGGGAAAATTACTTATGGGATTTCCCAGACGCCGCAGGTATGGCTGGACCATCAGGTTTCCGAACAGGCCGGAGAATTGCTTTTATCCTGGGACGCGCTGCAGGATATCTTCCCGGAAGGAATGCTGGCAGATATGTTTGCGGCCTATTGCGGGCTGCTTAAAGATTTAGCCCGGGATGCGGCAGTGTGGTCACAACCGGCTGCCAGTCTGGTAACCGTACCACGGCTGGCAGCAAGGCTGGCAGCCAATAACACCGATGCTCCGGTTTCGTCGGCAACACTGGTTAGTTTATTTGTCAGGCAGGTGGAAAAAAACGGTAAGAGACCGGCGGTAATAACCGCAACGCATACTTTAACCTATGAGGAACTGGCGGTGAGGGCAGACCGCGTAGCCCGGTTCCTGCTGGCTGCCGAAGTGCAGCCCGGCACCCTGGTTGCCGTGGTGATGGATAAGGGATGGGAGCAAATCGTGGCAATACTGGGAATTCTTAAGGCGGGAGCGGCTTATTTGCCGCTGGAGGCCGGTCAGCCGGAGGACAGACTGCAGTTATTATTGCGGGACGGTAACGTCAGGGCGGTGCTTACCCAGTCGGCAGTGGCGGCAAGGAGCGCCTGGCCGGAAGATATGGTCCAGTTAGCTATTGACCAAATGGTGGTGAACAGGGCGGGGCAGGTCACATATACCGGCGATGTCCGGCCGGAGGCTCTGGCCTACGTAATTTACACCTCGGGTTCCACCGGTTTGCCAAAAGGGGTGATGATTGAACACCGGGGAGCGGTAAATACCATCCTGGATATTAATAAGCGGTTTGACATTGGCCCCAACGACAGGACCATAGCACTCTCGAATCTGAATTTTGACCTTTCCGTATATGATATTTTCGGCATGCTGGCGGCCGGCGGCGCTGTCGTTATTCCCGACGCCGGCCGCGCCAAAGAACCGGCCCACTGGCTTGAACTACTGGAAAAAGCAAAGATAACCGTCTGGAACACAGTTCCGGCCTTTATGCAAATGCTGGCAGAATATGCCTCGCAGGCTGAAAAACCACTACCGGCTGCCGTACGGGTGGTGCTCTTAAGCGGGGATTGGATTCCCCTGGACCTGCCTGACAAAATCAAAAAACTTTTTCCCGGAGTACGGGTAATTGGGCTGGGCGGCGCCACCGAGGCCTCCATCTGGTCCAATATGTACAGCATTGAGACAGTTGATGCGGGCTGGAAAAGCATTCCCTACGGCAAGCCGCTGACGAATCAGCGCTACTATATAATGAATGAGTTAATGCTGGACTGCCCGGTTTGGGTGCCGGGAAATCTTTATATTGGCGGGATCGGTCTGGCCAGGGGCTACTGGCAGGACGCTGAAAAAACACAGGAAAAATTCATTACTCATCCGCGCACCGGCGAACTTCTGTATTACACCGGCGATCTGGGGCGTTACTGGCCGGATGGTACGATTGAATTTCTGGGAAGAGAAGATTTACAAGTAAAAATCAGCGGCTATCGCATTGAACTGGGAGAGATCGAATTTACCATCAGACAGCTTGAGGCAGTAAAAGATATTGTGGTGGGAACCTGGGAGGAATCTCCCGGGCAACAGAAGCTGGTTGGCTACGTAGTGTTGGATGAAGACCGGGAAACCAAATTCTTTAAACCCGGGAGCGCCGGCGGTGATAAGGTATTTGACCCGGAAGTTTTTTCGGCAGTAATCAAAGACAAGCTGCCCCGCTATATGGTACCGGAACGTTATGTGATAATGGACGCATTGCCCCTGTCCGCCAATGGCAAGATTGACCGCAAGTCACTGGCCCAACTGGCTTCTAAACAGAAACCGGCGCCAACCAGGCCGAGAAGGGCCCCGGTCACCGCTACTCAGCTAAAACTTGCTGCTGCCTGGGGAGAAGTCCTTAAGTATCAAGAGCCGGGTCTTGACGACGATTTCTTTGAATATGGCGGAGATTCACTACGGGCCATCCAATTTGTCAATTTTGTAAAAAAACGGTATGGTATGGAATTGTCGCTGCAAACACTTTTCCAACAATCCAAGCTGGCTTTATTGTCACAGACTGTTGAAACTGAAATAAGCTCAACAAAAACAGAGGATTTTGTTGAAGGCAAACTTTGACAGGAGGCTGAGTCGGGTTTATGAGTGCACTGCTGGAAGACATCCGGGCTATCTACAGGCAGGACCCTGCCTGCAGAAACATCGAGTTTCTGCTTTATCCATCCCTGCACGTTATTACGCTTCACCGCTATGTGATTCATCCTTTTTACCGTATGGGGATACCCTTTTTGCCGCGCCTGTTTTCTCAGTTAATGCGCTTTTTTACCGGCATTGAAATTCATCCGGGAGCAAAAATCGGACCAGGCTTCTTTTGCGACCACGGCTGCGGGGTGGTTATCGGCGAAACGGTGGAAATTGGTTATCATTGTACCCTGTTTCATGGTGTTACCCTGGGGGGAACCGGCAAGGAGAAACGAAAGCGGCATCCCACGATCGGCGATAACGTGTATATTGGCCATGGCACCACCATCCTTGGTCCGGTCACTATTGGCAGCAGAAGCAAAATTGGCGCGCAAACGGTAATTGTCAACCGGGATGTTCCGGAAGACTGCACTGTGATTGGGGCGACACCACGAATTGTAAAAATGGAAGGCAGGAAAGTGAATATTTCCCTGCCCGTAGCCAGCTATCGGCAATTAGCACAGGAACAGGAAAAAATGCTGGAACCGACTGCCTGGGCAGAGCAGGGATGATGAATTCGGCGTCTGCAAAAGAAATTGCTAAAACCTTGCAGAAACGAGGGACTTGTTCCTCAGAAGGAAGTGGTCATTGTGGCTAAAAAATTGGTGGAAGCCGGCTTGCAATATCCGTTGTTTCAGGGAGAAACAGCACCGATTGCCGGCCTAAACGGTGTTGCCGGCATACCCGCCGATGGTTTGCCGGGAGTTAAAAAATTAAAGCATGTAAAGGAAAGCTGCAAACTGGTCAGCCGGGAATTTAGACCAGAAGACACAATAGTTGATGTGCAGGGGGTAAAAATAGGCGGGCTGCATTTAGGTATCATGGCCGGTCCCTGCGCGGTTGAAAGCCAGGAGCAACTGCTGGAAGCCGCCAGAGCGGTTAAAAGAGCCGGCGCGCAGTTCTTGCGGGGCGGCGCTTACAAACCGCGTAGCTCGCCCTACTCTTTTCAAGGTTTGGCAGAGAAAGGGTTACAAATGCTGGCTAAGGCCAGAGAGCAAACCGGTCTCAAGATTGTGACGGAAGTTGTTGATGCCGCCGCGGTTGACATTGTCAGTCAATATGCCGACGTATTGCAAATCGGCACAAGAAATATGCAAAACTTCAATTTGCTTAAAACTGTCGGCAGGACCGATAAACCTGTGCTGCTTAAGCGCGGTATGGCGGCCACCATCAATGAATGGCTGGATGCGGCGGAATACATTATGTACGAAGGCAACTATAATGTTATCCTTTGTGAACGCGGCATCCGTACTTTCGAAACCTATACCCGCAATACGCTGGATCTGGGAGCCGTCGTTGCCGTAAAGAGATTAAGCCATTTACCAGTCATTGTCGACCCCAGTCATGGCACCGGACGCTGGAAGCTGGTAAGGCCTATGGCCTGCGCGGCAGTTGCGGCCGGTGCCGACGGGTTGATTATTGAAGTGCATCCCAACCCGGATGCAGCTTTGTGCGACGGCAAACAATCCCTGACGCCGGAGAATTTTTCCCTGCTGATGACTGAGGTCGGGGCTATTGCCGCAATTAGCGGCAAAACTATCCTATATCGAGAAAAGTAAAAGTAGTCAAAATCGGAACCAACTGAACTATTGTGATTCCTGGATGCTTACTACTAGTTTTCGTAACAAAAATCCGTATTGGAATATAAAAAATCCTTTTGGTGGTAGAATTTTAACTGTTTTGTGCAGTAAAATTAACTTAGTAACTGATAATAATTATTAATTTCAGTTAAAGCTGTGCGGATGGGGAAAGAGTGGCAGGAATCAAAGCTGTCACTCTTTCCTACAATCAGACCGGACTTGTTTCCTGAAGCCCGCACTGCAATACCGGTTCTATAGAAAATCCCATAAGCATTACCTGTAAATCTTTATGGGATGCTATATTACCGTTACAAGGAGTAGATAAAGTATGTGGCTTACAAGACTGCAAGCAAACAAGAAATGGTATTATGTCCTGGCGACGCTTGCCCTTATCCTTTGTATTGCCGGCGGCGCACTGTGGCGGGAGCACCAGCGGACAGCGCAGCCGGCTGCCAGCAAAATTCCTCTGGTTCGTACCGCGACAGCCGGGGTTGCCGGAATGTCACCCACCTTCACCTATGCCGGCGAAGTGCGCGGCCGTTATGAAAGCCAGCTGGCCTTCCGGGTGGGTGGCAAAATTGTCAAACGCTATGTGGACCTGGGAGCTGCCGTGCAGCCGGGCGATGTGCTGATGCAGCTTGATCCCCAGGATCTCACGCAGACCGCCAACAGTTATGCCGCCCAGCTTGCCGCTGCCCAGGCCCAGCTCCAACTGGCCGAAAGCAACCTGACTCGCTACCGGCAGCTATTTGCCCAGGCTGCTGTCAGCCAGGCCCAGCTGGACCAGTACCAAAACGCCTATGATCTGGCCCAGGCGGCGGTTCGTCAGGCCGCTGCCCAGTATGAACAGGGCTCCAACCAACTGAACTACACTCAACTGCTGGCCGGGCAGCCCGGGGTGGTTGCGGCCATTAACGCCGAAACCGGCCAGGTGGTCAGCGCCGGCCAGACGGTGCTGACCATTGTGCGGGACGGTGAGCGGGAAGTCGAAATCAGCGTTCCGGAAAACCGTCTGGAGGAACTGCGCCAGGCCAAACTGTGCCGGGTGACTTTCTGGGCGCTGCCCGGTGTCGCCGTTGACGGCAGTATCCGGGAAATCGCCCCGATGGCCAGCGCCATTACCCGGACCTATACAATCCGTATCGCCC
>JAEZQV010000395.1 GCA_023441125.1 Bacillota bacterium | reverse complement strand
ACATCAAATAAGAAAGTATGTCGGCCCGGTGATATACAGGAATTTTCTTGTCCTGTGCAGCTTTTACTTCCGGATTGGTTTCCGGGATGGCAGTAGAAACCACCACCGCTTGCGCATCACCGAGATTGTCATAGTGATGGCCGATGTATACCGTCGCACCAGCCTGCTCAAGTTTGGTAGTAACGGCAGATCTCTGGGCATCGGAACCGGAAACAGCATACCCCATATCAAGCAGTACTTTTGCAATGGGACTCATTCCCGAACCGCCAATACCTATAAAGTGAATTTTTTTAATATCTGTTAACAATAGTATTTCTCCCCTTTCTTGCGCACCCCGCCTCCGACGTCCGCATTCGCAGAAAGAGTTACTCCTAGCCTATCTGGCCGCCATCTTGGCATACCATAGTGTATGCACTGTCTACAGCCAGTGTTACCTGATATTCTTCAAGGCTTTTTCAGAGTAAGCGCCAGCCGGGCAATTGCCTCTGCCGCCTTAGGACGCCCCAACTCTCTGCTCTTCGTAGCCATACAAGAAAGCATTTCCGGGCTAACCAGAAACTTTTCAATTGTATCTATTAATTTAGCACCTGTTAATTCTTTATCGGCAATAACTGTCGCTGCGCCGTGTTTTTCCAGAGCCTTGGCATTAAATTCCTGGTGATTTTCCGCAGCATACGGATAGGGAATAAGTATCGCCGGAATGCCTCTGGCCGTCAGCTCAGCCAAACCTACCGCGCCGGCCCGGAAAATTGCCAGATCCGTTGCCGCTAAAGCCATTGGCATATTATACAAATACGGTTTGATGATAATATTGCCAGTACTGGAAAGCTCTATACCTGATTGTTTAATATTGCCAACTATGCTATTATACTCGGTTTGCCCCGTCACATGCAATATTTGAATCCGCTGATTGTTGCTAAAATGCCGGCAAACCGCAAGCATGGCAGTGTTTATGCTCCGGGCGCCCCGGCTGCCGCCGACTACCAGCAGGGTGAGCTTATTAGGATCAAGCCCCAATACGGTCTGTCCTTCTCCCCGGGTCGCCGACATAACTTCCGGCCTTATGGGGTTACCGGTAAAGGTGATTTGACCGGGTTTGCGGCTGGTAAAATAGTGCGCTGCTTCCTCGTAGCCAAGCGCAATTTTATCGACAAAGCGGGCCAATATTTTATTGGTAACACCAGGTATGACATTCTGTTCCTGAATCAGGGTCGGTATGTTCAGCAGGCTTGCTGCCAGCAGCACAGGACCACAGACATAGCCGCCGGTGCCAATTACCACTTCCGGTTTAAAATTTTTGATAATGCGAGCGGAATGCCACACGCTCCCCACTGTACCGGCCAACGTTTTTATGTTTTGCCAGGATAACCTGCGTTCTAAGCCTCTGACTTCAATGGTAGTGAAATTAAATCCTTCTTTGGGAATAATGTCGGCCTCCAGCCCTTGCTTAGTGCCCACAAATAATATTTCACAATCCTGAGCCAACTTGGCCACTTCTCTCGCAATAGTAATGGCGGGGTAGATGTGACCACCTGTTCCCCCGCCGGATATAATCATGCGCATCTGATTGCCCCCTACGTTCATTTAAGGCTGACATACCGGGAAACATTAAGCAGAATACCCACTCCTGCCATGGTAAAAATCAGGGCCGATCCACCAAAGCTGATGAACGGCAACGGGATTCCCGTTACCGGCATGGAAGCAGTTACTACGGCGATGTTCATAAGCGCCTGCAGGACAATCATGCTGGTTACGCCGCCGGCCAGCAGACTCCCATAAATATCCGGCGCCGAAATAGCTATTTTAAAACCGCGCCAGGCAAATAAAAAGAATAAAATAATTACCGTGACCGTGCCAATGAATCCCAGTTCTTCGCCTAAAATGGCGAAGATAAAATCGGTATGCGGTTCCGGTAAATACAAAAACTTTTCCCGGCTGCGGCCAAGCCCGACGCCAAATATACCGCCGGAGCCAATGGCGTACAGCGATTGAATGATATGGTAACCGCTATTTAACGGGTCAGCCCAGGGGTCGCTAAAGGCCAGCAGTCGCTTCAAGCGGTAGGGCTCGGCGATAATTGCGCCGATGATACCGGCCACGCCGGCGGCTCCCAGCGATCCCAGATGGGATAGTTTGGCACCGGCAGCAAATAAAAGTATAAACACGGTGCCGCTGATAACAAGCCCCGTACCCAGATCAGGCTCTTTTAAAATCAAGCCAAAAATCAGCAGCAGCATCAATAGTTGTGGCATAACGCCCTTAATAAAGCTGCCAAGTTTCGCCTGCGAATTAGTCAGACTATTGGCAGTAAAAAGCACCATCGACAGTTTGGCAATTTCGGACGGCTGCAGGTAGTACGAACCAAAACCCAGCCAGCGGCGCGCGCCATTTACTACTTTTCCCAGACCGGGTATCAGGACAAGCAGCAACAGGATAATCGTGACTACCATAACAGGCTTTGCCAGGTTGCGCCAGACATGGTAATCCATATTCATGGTCAGCAACATGGCCACTATTCCTAGTGAGGCCCAGATGATTTGGCGTTTCAAAAAATAGTAGCTGTCATTATAGTTAACATACGCAGAAACGGCACTGGAACTATACACCATTACTATTCCAAACCCCAACAGGCCGATAATGGCAAAGAAAATGACATAATCGGGCGACTTAGGTTTGACCACCACTCCGCTTCCCTCCTTATTAACCCAGCCGGCATACCAGATTTTTGAAAACTCTCCCCCGTTCTTCATAATTGTCAAACATGTCATAACTGGCACAAGCCGGCGATAACAAAACGACCTGCGGCGGCCGGGCCAGCCTGTGGGCCAGGGTTACGGCCTCGTCAAACGAAGCAACCGTATGGATTGCCCGGACGCCTTGCCCGGCAGCAGCCGCGGCAAACCGCTGCTGCGCCTCGCCCAACAAAATTAAATGATCCACCCGCTCTTTAACCAGCGTCATAAATTCGGTCAAATCGGTGTTTTTATCTCTGCCGCCGGCAATTAGAATAATATGACCGGCAAACGCCTCCAGCGCCTTAATGGCAGACTCCGGATTCGTGGCTTTGGAATCATTAAAATAAGCTACGCCGGCAATCTCAGCAACAGGTTCAATCCGGTGCTCGACACCCGGAAATCTTTTCAGCACTTCAGCCATATTGGCCGGAGTTGCGCCCGCAAGGTAGCCAATGGCGCAGGCCGCCAACGCATTCTCGACGTTGTGGCCGCCCTTAATTTTAATATCAGCTACTCGGCAGATAGCAACAGTCTGACCTTCCCATTTTACTCTGATCATGTCATCTTCAACACAGATTCCGGCATTGAGCGGCTGACGGCGGCTAAAATACATTACCTTGCCGGAGGCACGCGCCGCCATCTGCCGCACAGCCGGATCATCATAATTCAAAATCAGATAATCCTCGGTCTGCTGCTTGGCAAATATCCGCTCTTTCATTGCCTGGTAAATCGCCATGGTGCGATGCCGGTCCAGATGATCCGGCGTAATATTTAAAATAGCGGCAATATGCGGCCGGAAAGTAATGGCTCCTTCAAGTTGAAAACTGGATATTTCAGCCACTACAATGCCAGTGTCTGCAACTGTCAGTGCCTGCTCAGACAAGGCAGCGCCGATGTTGCCGCCCACAGCCACCGGCCGGCCGGTAGTCTTGAGTATTTCGCCGGCCAAAGTTGTTGTTGTCGTCTTGCCGTTGGTACCGGTTATCGCTATTACGGGTGCCTTACAGAGACGGTAGGCTACCTCAACTTCACTCATGACGGTAATGCCCCGTTCCTGCGCTTTGGCAACAAGCGGAATATAGATCGATATGCCCGGTGACAGCACAAGATAATCTATATCATTGAGCAGTGCTTCTGTCTGGTTCCCCAGGGCCAAACCAACACCGGCTGCTTTCAACTGGGAAAAATCCTTGTCAATTTTATCGGCCGGTTTAGCATCACTCAGGGTAACCTCTGCGCCTAGCCGCTGCAAAATATAAGCCACCGAGATGCCACTGACACCGGCGCCTAAGACCACTATTCTTTTAGCACTAAACTCTGTCTTTTTGTTCACGTCAAATACCTCCCGCCCTGCTAACCGCCAAAATACTCAGCGCTGCGGCGGCAAACAGCGCACCGGCCAGCCAGAATACTGTCACTACCTTGGTTTCTGTCCAGCCGGACAATTCAAAGTGATGGTGGATAGGGCTCATTTTGAAAACACGTTTGCCTGTTGATTTAAAGGAAATTACCTGAATGATTACCGACAAAGCTTCAATCACAAAGACACCGCCAACTATAACCAGCAAAAATTCTGTTTTGGTCATTACCGCTACCGCCGCCAAAGCCCCGCCCAAGGCCAACGACCCGGTGTCGCCCATAAAAATTTTGGCCGGGTAGGCATTGTACCGTAAAAAGCCAAGACAGGCGCCGGCTAAGGCTACGCAAAAAACAGCCAGATGCGGCTTGCCGAAATAGAGTGAGATCACGGCATAAGCCAGAGCCGCTACCGTCGTGGTGCCTGCCGCCAATCCATCCAGGCCGTCGGTGAGGTTGACTGCATTTGTCGTACCAACCAGTACAAGAAATATCAATAGATAGTATAACGCCCCCAGATCGACATTAACGCCTACAACCGGCAGCCATAAATCTGTGCCACGGCCAAAATAAATGCCGGCAATATAGGACAGGGCCAGCGCCATGAGTATTTGCCCCAGCAGTTTTTGCCGGGCTTTCAGCCCAAGTGAGCGCTTGAGCACAACCTTGATAAAGTCATCCAAAAAGCCAATTAGGCCATGACCTAACGTAACAAATAATGCTAATAATACTTCCGGGTTTGTGCCGGCAAAGACCAGACTCGGAATGATAAGCGCCAGTAAAATCAGTATTCCCCCCATAGTGGGAGTGCCGGCTTTGGCATAATGGCGTTCCGGGCCTTCTTCCCGGATGCTTTGCCCGAATTTCAAGCGCCTGAGCATAGGAATAATCAAGGGTCCGGCGATAATGGCAATGGCAAACGCCATTACGGCCGCGTACAACAACTCCTGCATGATAACCTCCTGTATCGGCTCGCTGCTACAGCGATCGGTCTTTAAATGCTGCCAACATATTTTCCATCTTCATCCCGCGGGAGCCTTTCAGCAAGATAGAATCGCCCGGCTTTAGCAGATTCTGCAAAGCCTCAATTGCCTCCGTATGGCCGGAAAAGGCGTAGGTAAGTTTTACACCGTGGTCCCCGGCGGCGGCGGCCACGTGTTTTGCTAACTCGCCGACTGTCAGGACAATTTCCACGCCTTGCTCGGCAGCCTGCCGGCCAATCCGGCGGTGGGCGTCCACCGCCGCATCGCCTAATTCCAGCATATCACCCAGTACAGCAATCTGGCGGCCTCCCTTGGCAATATTCTTCAAGACACTAAGGGCCGCGGCCATGGATAACGGACTGGCATTATATACATCATTAATAACGGTATACTTAGCATATTTTTGTACTTCAAGCCGCATGGCGCCCGGCACATACAGACCGATACCGGCTCTAATCTCCCGTGGCTTTAAGCCCAGTTCCCAGCCAACGGCGATAGCGGCCAGGGCATTATATACATTATGCAGCCCGATGGTCGGCAGAACAACGTGAAAAGAACCGCGTGGGCTACAGCAATCAAACTCTGTTATTAGCTCACCGGCTTCGCCTGTTCTGATATTATCCGCCCAAACAAACGCGCCTTTATTCATCCCGTACAGCACTACCCGTCCCTGCGTTTTCTGCTGCATGGCACATACACGTGGGTCATCGGCATTAAGAACGACCAGATCGTCCTGAGCAATGGCCTCCACAAGCTCAGCCTTGGCGGCCGCAATATTTTCAATGGAACCGAGCAGTTCCAGATGTGTTTCGCCAACATTGGTGACAACGCCCACTGTGGGCAAAGCGATTTTTGTCAGTTCCTGAATCTCGCCCCGCGCCCGCATGCCCATTTCCACGACGGCTACGTCATGACTTGGTGCCAGTTTTAACAGTGTAAGCGGCAAACCAATCTCATTGTTAAAATTCGCTTCAGTTTTAAGAACATTGAACCTGCTGGCTAATACGGCCGCAACCATATCTTTGGTTGTGGTTTTGCCGTTCGAGCCGGTAACCGCAACCACCGGAATGGTGTATCTTTGCCGGTGAAATCTGGCTAAATCCTGCAGTGCCGTCCGCGTGTTTTGAACCTCTATCACAGCTATGCCAGCCGGCACGTCTACAGGCCGGCTGACAATGACCCCGGCGGCGCCTTTAGCAGCTGCCTGGGCGGCAAATTCATGACCGTCAAACCGCTCGCCCGCTAAAGCTATAAATAGGCTTCCGGGTTGAATTGTTCTGGTATCGGTCGAGACACCTTTAAACAATTTGCCGCCAAAAGTACCGGCCAGCCGGCCACCGGTAGCCTTGAGAACTTCTGTTAAACTAAAATCAGCCATTCTTTATCATCTCCCCGATAACTTCACGGGCTACTTGCCGGTCGTCAAAATCAATGGTTTTGTCGTTTAGAATCTGATAGGTTTCATGGCCCTTACCGGCGATAAGCACAACATCCTGCGGTTCGGCCAGTGCAATCGCCTTGCCGATGGCTTGGCGCCGGTCAGCAATTACTTCATACCGTTTTGGGGTGCCGCCGCCAGCTAATGCTGCTTGTATGCCGACCTCAATATCTGCCAGAATTTTTTCCGGCTCTTCACTGCGGGGATTGTCAGAGGTAGCAATTACGATATCGCCATATTGTGCAGCCAGGTTTCCCATGATGGGACGCTTGGTGCGGTCCCGGTCCCCGCCACAGCCAAAAACTACAATAATTTTACCGGCGGCAAATTGTTGGGCCGTTCTAAGCACATTCTCCAAGCCGTCAGGCGTATGGGCATAATCCACAATAACAGTAAACGGCTGGCCGGCCGACACAAGTTCAAACCGTCCCGGCACGCTGTGAAACCCTTCCAGGGCCCGCTTTACGGCCGCCGGCTCGATTCCCTCCGCCAAAGCGGCGCCTACGGCCGCCAGCACATTATATACATTGAACATGCCGGTAATGCTAAGCGTTAACGCCATTGTACCAAACGGCCCGGTTATCTGAAAACTGGTGCCAGTCGATGTAACGGCAACATGAGCCGCTGTTAAAACGGCTGCCTTGTTTACAGCATAGCTGATTACCGGACAAGCGGCGTACTGTGCCATTATGGCCCCCGCCCGATCATCAAAGTTAATCACCGCCGTCTTACCGGCCTTGGTGCTGTCAGTATGGCTCAGCTGCCGGAACAATTCGGCCTTTGCGGCAATATAGTTTTCAAATGTCTGGTGAAAGTCCAGATGATCCTGGGTCATATTGGTAAAAACACCGACATCAAATTCACAGCCGGCTACGCGGTTTAAAGCCAGGGCATGGGACGAAACCTCCATGACCGCATACTCCATCCCGCTTTGCACCATTTCAGCCAGTATACTCTGCAGTTCAATAACATCCGGGGTAGTATTTTTTACAGGCAGCACTTTGTCATCAATCAACGTTTGGATTGTGCCAATCAACCCGACTTTGTGTCCGGCTTCCCGGAAAATACTGCGTAGTAAATAGGTGGTCGTTGTTTTGCCATTGGTGCCGGTTATCCCGATCATTCTTAGCTTGCGACCCGGATAATCAAAAAAACAGGGTACTATGGCCTGCATAGCAGCCCGTGTATTGTCGACTTTGATAATGGTAACATCAACGTCAGCCAACTGGGGTACCTCTTTTTCCACAATCACGGCAACAGCACCGCCACGGACAGCCGTGGCAATAAAATCGTGCCCATCAACATGAGCACCTGCTAAACAAAAAAATAAGGTACCAGGAGATACTTTCCGGGAATCATGAGCTACTGCAGCAATTATCCGGTCAAGCCGCCCCTGAATGACAAAATGCGGCATAAAAGCCATTAATTGTTCTAAATTCTTTGCCATTACTTCTCCTCCTGCCCAAATACGAAAAAAATTCGCTTAGCACTCTCTTTTATTCTTGCCAATATTTTATATTTTAAAGCCTCTATTCAAAATAGGTCACGATGCTTGTGCCCACAGTCACCTTGCTGCCCGGCACGGGATCTTGTTTTACTGCTTTGCCGGCGCCGACCGGACTGATAGCAAGCCCCATTTCAGCCAGCGCATCAGAAGCCTCCCGGAGTGTCCGGCCGGTTAAATCCGGGACAGTGATTTCCCCTGACGTATATCTGGGGGTCATGGTGTAAAGCAGTACGCCACCACCGGCGGGAACACGGCTGCCAGGTTTGGGAATTTGATCGGCAACCCGGTCGCCAAATTCTTCAACGCGGGCAACCAGGCCTGCTTTCTCCAGTTCCTTCACGGCCTCCGGAATGCTTAGATTAATCACACTGGGTACCTGAATATGCGTTTCGCTATTGCCCGGATTAACGGCCGCTGCCGGCTGCGGGTTGACTTTCAGATACTGTAAGACGTCTTTCATGACCGCACCAAAGACCGGCGCCGCAATTTGCCCGCCATAGTATAACCCGACAGGCTCGTCAATAATAACCAGCATCGCCACCTGGGGATCATCAGCCGGCGCAAAGCCGACAAAAGATGCTACATATTTATCAGGCAGATAGCCGCCGGCACCGACCTTTTGGGCGGTACCCGTTTTTCCCGCTATTTTAAATCCCTCAATATAGGCATTTTTGCCACTACCCTGTGATACAACGGATTCCAAAATATCTTTAACTTGTTTGGTTATCGAGGTGTCAAGCACCTGCCTGACAACATCGGGTTGAAAACTTCTGATCACCTGCCCGGATTTATCCCTGACTTCCCTGACAATCTGAGGTCTGAGCAGTTTTCCGTCATTGGCTACCGCCGCCACGGCAGTAACCAGTTGAACCGGCGTAACAGCGATGCTTTGCCCGATAGACATCGTAGCAATATTGATAGGCGTCGCCTTGGTCCGGTCAATCGTGATTCCCTTGGCCTCCCCCGGCAAATCCACATTGGTCGGCTGACCGAAGCCAAAAGCGTCAATATAGCGGTAGAAGGGATCGCGCCCCAGCCGTAAACCCACATTGACAAAACCGACATTACAGGAATTTTGGACTACTTCGGTAAAACTCTGGCTGCCATGGCCGCCCTGCTTCCAGCAATGAATATTGCGGCCCTGAACCTCCACCTCCCCCGGATCATAAAACCGTTCATCAGGCGTAACAATATGCTCGGACATTGCAGCCGAGGTGGTGATGATTTTGAAAGTGGAACCGGGCTCATAGGCATTGGAAACAGCAATATTTCGCCATAATTTCGGCGAAAACTCGCTAAATTTATTAGGATTGTAATCAGGCCTGTTAGCTAACGCTAAAATACCGCCATCACGCGTATCAATGGCAATAATAGTAGCCGCTTTGGCCTGAGTTTCTTTCATTACCTTGTCAAGTTCACGCTCGGCAATCTGCTGAATTACCAGGTCCAGCGTAAGGTAAATATTTTGCCCCTCGACCGGCGGCACAAACCGGTGAGATGCCTGCGGAATCTCCCGGCCCCGGGCATCATATTCAATGACGATACTGCCGGAACGTCCTTTTAAATAACTGTCAAAGGTCATTTCCACTCCATCCAGTCCCTGGCTGTCAATACCGTTAAAACCAAGAACATGGGCGGCCAAATTGTCATTCGGGTAATATCGCTGGCTCTCCTGGGTGAGACCGATCCCAGGCAGATTCAGCATTTGCACCTGGCGGGCCGTATCACTATCAATTTTTCGCTTAATCCAGGCAAAAGCCTGCCGTTTCTTTAATTTATTTTTAAGATTATTTTCGTCTAATGTCAAAATAGCAGCCAGTTTGGCTGCTGTTACTTCTATATCCTTTATTTCTGCAGGTATAGCGTAGACCGATTCGGTACTGACACTTACCGCAAGTTCACGGCCGTGCCGATCATAAATAATGCCCCGTTTAGCCTCAACGGGAATTTCGCGGATACGTTGATCAACAGCGTTTTCTGCTAACCAGGCACTTTTATAAAACTGGAGATAAAGTAAGCGACCAATCAAACCCATCATAATTACCGAAATGACAAGAAAAAGGACGGCTACCCTCTTTCTGATGGTAACATGCGAAACAGATGCCACTTATCTACTCCCCCATCATATTAATTACCGCCCTTTATTCGCCTCCGCTTTGTGAACTTGCAGCGCGCTCAGCATTTTTTCGGCTATACCGGCATTATCAGCCGCCGCAGGCTGCGGCGGAGTGCTTGCTGCCAAAGGCACCGATGCGTAATAAGCATTTTTAGGTACAATCATCCCTAATTCTTTGGTGGCGTATTCTTCAATACGTTGCGGTGATTTGAGTTTGGCAATATCAAGCCGCAATAATTCATTTTCCCGTTCGAGTTTGGCAGCCTGACTTTTAACGCTTACCAAATCATAGCCGGCCTGAACAATTGCAGCGCTTTGCATCGTTGTAACAATAGCCATGGCAGCAGCTATTGCCACCAGCAGCAGGCACTTACCACGCAGCTTTTTATCTGCTTTACGCACAATCCTGGGCGCAGGCGAAGCGGCTTCCTGTTCATAAACAATCATCGCTTGTTTTTTCTGTACTACCATTTTTATTGTTCCTCCTCGCTATTTAGAACAATTTGTCACTTACAACTTTTCTGCTAGCCGCAGTTTGGCACTTCGTGCCCTTGGATTGTGTTCAAGCTCTTCCGCTGAGGGCAGAACCGGCTTTCCCAATACTTTGACTTTGGGTACAGTATTGCAAATACATACCGGTAGCTGAGGCGGGCAAACACATGTTTTCGCCAGTGCTTGCAGCGTTTGTTTGGCAATACGGTCTTCGAGCGAGTGAAATGTTATTATGCCGATACGTCCGCCCGGTTTCAGCCTGTCGATGGCCGTTATAAAAGCGTCCCGTAAAATTCCCAGCTCATTGTTCACTTCAATACGAATAGCCTGGAAGGTTCGTTTGGCCGGATGGGGACCGTCCCGGCGGGCTCCGGCCGGAATCGCTCTCTTAATGATTTGTACAAGGTGTCCTGTCGTTGTCAGCAAGCTGTCAGTTCTTTGCTCAACGATAAATTTAGCAATCCGTTTGGCCCACCGTTCTTCACCGTAATCGGCAATGATTTCGGCCAAACGCCGTTCACTATAGGTATTAACAACATCATAAGCAGAAAATTCGCTATCTGGATTCATGCGCATATCCAGGGGCGCGTCCTGCATATAGGAAAAGCCTCGCTCGGCCGCATCAAGCTGGTGGGAAGATACTCCTAGGTCGAACAAAATACCATCCACTAAGCCAGTACCTAACGTTTCCAGCACAGTTGCCAGATTCCGGAAGTTATCCTGGACTATGCTGACCCGGCAGGCTGCTTGTGATAAACGCAGGTTGCCAGCCGCGATGGCAGCAGGATCCTGGTCGATACCAATCAGCCAACCGGCAGGCTTTAACTGCCTGGCCAAACAGGCCGAATGACCGCCGCCGCCAAGTGTACAGTCTACATAGATACCCTCACGGTTAGACAATACTCCGGCCACACTTTCTTCCAGCAGCACACTTGTATGCGCAAATTCATGTTCTACCACTTTTGACCACTCGCTTCAATTATATTCAAATGCCTAGGTCAGCTAAATTTTCAGCGATTTCAGCAACAGTCGGGCTTATTTTCTGGTTATATTCTTCCCAGGCGGTCTTATCCCAAACCTCAATCCGGGTTGACACCCCAATGACGACTACATCTTTTTCCAGTCCGGCATGCTCCCGCAAGTTGGCAGGCAGCAAAACCCGGCCCTGTTTATCACAATCAAGTTCGGCTGCTCCCGAGAAAAAAAAACGTACAAAGGCGCGGGCTTCCGGTTTAGCTAATGGCAGCTTTTTCAATTTTTCTTCTAGGATGGCCCACTCCGTACGGGTATATACAAACAAGCAGTTATCCAGCCCTTTGGTGGCAATAAAAGTATCTCCCAATTCGTCGCGGAACTTGGCAGGAAGAATCAGCCGGCCTTTATTGTCAATTGAATGCAAATACTCACCCATAAACACGGCTGCATCACCACCGCCACGAAAAGTTCATCCACTTTGCACCACTTTATACCACTTTTTTAGTCTATTCTGGGCAGAAAAAAAAAATCCTGCCTAAAATCGGCAAGATTATAAAAAAATCCATAAAATGGAGACCTAAGTCCTATTTTTTCAGTACCCTGGCCCTTTAGCAACCGCTATACGGGCATTAATTTCTTATAAGGCCAAAACGCTCTAATATCGGCGCGGCATTCAGTCTCACAAAGAAGCTGCGAAATGTCTGCTGTCCTTTAAATATCGGTATTCGCTCCAACGCATACGGGTTGCTTTCCGCACCTGCCTGACCGTAACGAATGGTAAAGGCCGCCCGATAGCCGGCCTGTTTGACCATTTCTTCCACCTGCAAGTTATACGCACCGGTGGGATAAGCAAAATACTTCGGCTTGGCTCCCAGTTGCTGCTCCATTTCCGTACGTGAGTTTACCAGTTCCTCCATGGCCTGTTCGCGGGAAATCTTGGTCAGCGCCGTGTGCGAAACAGTGTGGGAACCAAAAACAAAACCATTCTGTTGCATTTCGCGTACTTGGTCCCAGGTCATAAAGCGTTCATCATGTCCCACCAGATTGGTAACCAGAAAGATTGTCGCCGTAAAACCATATTTTTTTAGAATCGGATAGGCATTGGTATAATTATCAAGATAGCCATCGTCAAAGGTGATAAGAATCGGCTTTGCCGGCAGAGGTTTGCCATGGTTCAGATAAGCCATGAGCGCATCGGGTGCAATAGTGGCAAAACCGTTCCTGGCCAGATAGGCCATTTGCTCCTCAAATTCTGCGGGTGGTATTGATAAAGCATGGTGAAACGTATCAATTTTGTGATAGTTTAAAACCGGAACGTCGGCAAGCGACACACTGGCCGGCCGTTTACCGCTGTGTCCTGCAATCACAGCCGTTGTACTTACTGTTGAGGAAGCCAATACTGACAAAAAAATAAGGCCAAGAATAATAAGATACCCCTGCCGCCGGCTAAGACGAACCACTGCATCTCCTCCAACATTAGCTATCTAATACATTTTTTACTACGCCAGCATAAAAGTCCCCCGCTCAGCACAATTGTAATCAGACTTACAACTTGTGCCAGCCGCCATATTCCCAGCATTTCACTGTCAAGCCGGAGTTCCTCAATGATTAGGCGTCCTGCCGAATACAACAGGATATACAGCAAGAACAGCATCCCGGGTACCATCCTGCTGCGTTTTTTGACCATAGCCCGGCTTAGTGCAATTAATATAATAAATATCAGCAGTCCCCAACCTGATTCATATAAAAAAGTCGGGTGAAAAAAGTCAAACTGCTCATACCCGGCCGGTCGATAGACATAATCGATATATATTCCCCAGGGAGCCTCGGTTGGATAACCAAAAGCATCCTGATTAATGAAGTTGCCCCACTGGCCAATCGCCTGCCCTAAAACCAATCCCGGCGCAATGCTGTCAGCCCAGCGCCAAAAAGACATTCCATTAATGCGTGTATACAGCCAGACAGTGAGAATAACGCCGATAAGAGCACCATGAATGGCCAACCCGCCGTGCCCTATTTGTAAAATTTCATTGGGATTGTCCGCATACAAATACCAATTTACGGCAACATAGTAAATCCTGGCAAATACGATGCCGACAGGGATACTGCATAACGTCAGAGTCAGTAATGTATCTGGCTGTTCATTACGCAGCTTAACATGATACCAGTTTACAACACAAGCCACCAGAATGGAACTTGCCAAAATAAGCCCAAACCAGGTAAAATTCACGGTTCCCACCGAAAAGGCGATTTTCCCCATAGGATCTCCTGCTGCTGCTTAAATTTGTCTAATAAAGTACATAAAAATTGTATAACAGGCGATAATAGTAGCATTACATGACATTCTCTAAAATCATAATAAAGTCATGACAAGTATTAGTCAAGTGTGATATAATTAACTAGCTTACCAGCATATCCCAAGATTTAATAAAGGAGGCTGTAAAATGACTATCACCAAAGAAATGAGCATCGTAGATGTTGTCCAGCAATATCCCCAGACTGTGCAAATATTCCGCAATTATGGCATGGGTTGCTTGGGTTGCGCCGCGGCCCGCTTCGAAAATATCGAACAGGGTGCTGCGGCCCATGGTATTGATATAGCAGCGCTGGTTGCCGACTTAAACAAAGCAGTAACTGCATAATTGCAAGAAGCAGGGCCAAACTAGCCCTGTTTTATTTTTTTTGTCCAGATGGCATCCTAACAGTCAAAATTCCGGCTGCAGTTTCGTAATCAAGCGCCAACTGCGTATTGCCGATTTTTAGTACATAAGCGGGGAATGTCTGCAATACTTCAATAACAGTACCAGGCAACAGGCCAAATACCGTCAATTTCCTGATCCCCGCGGCATCCAGCCCGGTTAGGGCTACAATTTTGACTTGTTCCCCTTTTTTGCGAGTAGTAACCGCCTGTTCTTTCATAACAGCCCTCATTCTATAACAAGAGTAATGTTAAAATCCGGTGCGCCAAAGCCGCGGAACCTAAGGCAATGCCGATAATTAACCCGATCATTACCATTGTGCTGAACAAGCCTCTTTCTTTCAGCATTACGGCGAACTGGGCGACACAGGGAACAAACAAAGTGATGGCTATGGCAGCGACAATTAATTGGATTTCCGTTAGTTTCCCTGCGACAACAAGATCATACAGCCCGGCCGCACCGTAGTCACGGCGAAAAAAACCCAGCAAAAAGACTTGTGCCATGTCCGCGGGCAGGCCGACCGCCAGCATAACCGGCTTCAGCCAGGCAGTCATCGAGGCCAGCCCCCCGCTCCACTCTCCCGCCCATAACACCATACTGGTAATAATAAATACCGGCAATATCTCCATAAAGTACCACGTCATGCGGGTATACGCTTTTTTTATGACATTATTGACCAACGGCACCCGGAGCGGCGGTATCTCCATATAAAAGGAACTCCGGGTTCCCGGAACCAGTTGAGCACTCAGCCAGCCTACCACAATAAAAACAGTCACCATGTACAGGCTCCAGGCTGTGACGGCCATTGTGTTCTGCGCTAGCAGCGCTAAGACAACCCCTAACTGGGCTGAGCACGG
>JAEZQV010000366.1 GCA_023441125.1 Bacillota bacterium | reverse complement strand
GCATTTGCCGCAGGCCTGGCTGCGGCCGCTGGCACCGGTCAGGTTTTTATTCACATATAGCAATTCATGCGTGTCCAGATCGGCGACAAAAGCCAGGCTGCTGATGCCGGCGACAATGTTCTCCAGCATGATTTTATCGTGCTGAATGTTTTGCACCGAACGCTCAGCCCGGGCCCGGGCCAGGACTTCGCCGACCAGGGGCGCAATGAATTCGATAAATTCCGTGGTGGCCAGGCTGAGGAGATTGGGCTTTAGATCAGCCAGATGGATAAGGCCGAGGGTTAGGCCGCTATGAACAATCGGCGTGATGGCAATACTGCGAAATCCCGATTTTACACAGGTACCGCGATAGAAGGCAAATTCATCCACGGACAGAGTTTGGATATATTCTGCCGTATCATCTATACATAAAGAGCCGTTACCATTTATCACCGGCTTGTCGCAAGGCAGCAGGTGACCGGTCATGATGCGGGTACAGCTGCAGTCATCGCACGCGATGGGAATCATATTTTCGGTTTCCCAAAAGTCTTGACTAAAGCCGGTATAGGCATGATAGGGAATATACCCGCTTTCGTTCAACACCCGGATACCTACGCAGGCAAAGCCTGTTTCCTGCTGAATCAGCCTGACTACACTGTTCAGAAACTCGTCCGGCGAACCGCTGAAAGTAAAACTGCGAATCAACGATTGAGCAGCCTGAATGTACGAATTATGCGAATCAAACTTGCTGTTTACAATGCCGGGTAACCCGACCGGCTGACAAGCATCTCTCATTCGCATGGCCTCCTTTCCGCTTGCTGCGTCATTTCAATTATTGGCTAACAGGAAAGCTCCTCGGTTTTAAATACTGCTTTAAGCCGGGTTATTTCAAATAACTCGGCCACCGTGCCGCACAAGCCCTGCAAGGTGACGTGTCCACCCTGGCGCAGGGCTTGCTTATTAATAGACAGCAGCGTGCCCAGACCGGCGCTGTCAATATATTGCAAGTGACTCATATCAAAAATATAGGTGTTATAGCCCTTGGCCAAATAGGCTTTAATCTGTTGCTCCAAAACCAGAGCATCTTCTTCATCCAAGCGGCTGCTCATTTTAATAAAGACCCGCTCGGCTGCCAGAGTGATTTCCATTTTCAAATTGTATCGCCCCTTCATGCACGCCCAAAAAAAGAACGTATCTTCTGTGTACCGGCGCCTCAGGCCGGATCAATCACCGAGCATCCTGATAAATAAGGTTGTGAGCTCAGGATCAAATTGACGTCCGGAGTATTTTTTTAATTCCGCCACTGCCTGCTCCTGGGTCAGCGCCCGCCGGTAAGGCCGGTCGCTGATCATGGCATCATAGGCATCAGCAATGGCGAGGATGCGGCATTCCAGGGGAATAGCGGCACTGCGCAGGCCGAACGGATAGCCTGTGCCGTCAAACCACTCATGATGTTTTAAGATCCAGTCGGCAATTACCGCCAGTTCCGGGATGGATTGGGCAATGCGAAACCCGATTTGCGGATGCCGGCGCATTTCTTCCATCTCAGCCGGCGTTAATGGGCCGGCCTTAAACAAAATGTTGTCGGAAATACCAATCTTGCCAAGATCGTGAAATTGGGCAAACAGCTTTAACTCATTGAGGTTGATGGACGTTGCATCAGCAACCGTGGCCAGTTGAATTACAAGCTGCTGCAGCCGGTCGCCATGCTCTTCGGTTATGAAATCACGCGCTTTAAGCATTTCCTTGGCGGTCAGGGCCAAAGCGCTGCGATGGCTTTGCATGCGCAGCAGCTTTTCCTTTTGCATGGCATCATCCACCCGCTTGAACAGCTGTTCAAAGTTTTCCACGGTGAGGTCTGTCGACGAATAGCCGGAGGAAACACTGAGGGGGATGACACCCAGCCCGGAATTGACCTGCCGGATACTGGCATCGATTCTGGCGCATAAATCTTCCATATCGGCTGCATGGACATCGGGAATAATGGCGGCAAACTCGTCGCCGCCGATGCGCGCCACCGTGCCGCGGGGGCCTACGGATTGAGCCAGCAGCGTGGCTACCTTCAACAAAGCTTTGTCGCCGGCCTGGTGTCCTAAAGTCTCATTAATGATTTTAAGTCCGTCAATATCCCAAAGCATCAGCCCGATGCGGTGAATTCCCTGGCGGGACAGTTTTTCAATTTTTTTCTCAAAATAACGCCGGTTAAACAGCCCGGTCAGGGAGTCATGCTCGCTAACAAAGAGCAGGTTGCTCTCCAGCTTTTGGCGTTCGGAAATATCCCGGCTGACACCCAGCGTGCCGACAATTCGCTTGCTGAAATCATATACCGGGCTGCGGCGAACCTCAAAACACTGCTCCGTCCCGTCGGGCATTAATTCAGGTTCTAAAAACATATGGGTTTTGGCGTCGGCAATGACGATATGGTCGTTGTGCGCATAGTGCAGCGCTAAATGATAGGGGTGAAGATCAAAATCTGTTTTGCCTGTTATTTCGTCGGCAGGCTGGCCGTGGCGCCGGACAAAGGATTCACTGACCAGCACATAATGCCCGGCCAAATCTTTGACCCATAAGACATCGTTGATATTATCCAGGATAGAGGTAGTAACTTGCAGATTAAGGATTTCCGTGATTAACTGCTCTTTGTTTTTCTGTACTCTAAGCATAAGATGATACCTCCGTAATCAGCGATGATATATCCTCACACTCGCACCACCCGCAACGTTTCATCCCAGCTATGTTATTCCTCCAGCACGGTAAACAGATTTTTTAATTTTGTTATTTCGAACAGTTCATTGATCGTGCCATGTAAGCCTGTTAATGTAATGCCACCTCCCTGATTGATAACACTTTTATTAACGGAAATCAGGGCGGCAATGCCCAGACTATCGATATAATTCAGTTCGTGCATATCGATAACCAGCTGCTTGTTACCCCGGGCGACACACTCCATCAGTTCCTGGCGTAGTTGGGCGGCATCTTCGGTGTACATTTCGCCGTTCAGCTTTATTAGCGAGCAATCCTTTGTTATAGTCACCTGTTTTTTCACGACCACCGTCACTCCTTATGTACCACTAAAAAATGTCCTGCAATAAAAAAACACCGAGCTGAATTCCCCAAGCAAAATCAACGTCAGTGCAAACTGTCTTTAAATTTAATTACGTAGTCCCGCGACAACAAGCTGCAGCTAGATTCGCTTTTGGATGACCTGTCAAATTACAAACAATTCAATTTTTAGTAATAGTAATTCTACAAGGATTACAATTTTCCTGCGTAAATTGCTAATATTTTTCAAATAATGCTGCTGTGATCCCGCGGCTGCGTTTACTGCATTCCGGAAAATGCCAGTATTATTCGCTGGCGGCCCAGCCGGTTGAAAAGTTTGCACCGGCCGGCCGGTGCTGCGGTTTTTGACTGCACAGTGAAGGATTTAGCAGGTAAGCAGTAGAAATAGATTTGTAAATCTTTTGCAACAAGCTATCGTGTGTTTGCGATAAACAGGTAACAGAGGGGACAGACTATGTTGATTTTTGATCCCGCCGACACCTTAGCATCAACCTTGACCGCCGACCAGCTGGCTATGGTCCAGGCCGCGCTGGCCGCGCAGCAGGTATTGTTTATTCAGGGTTTGCCGGCAAACGAGAAACCGGCCGTTATGGCCGAAATCTGTTACCAGCATGCTAAACGCAATCGGAGAACCCTGGTTATAGCCCGCTCCGCTCAGAGTGTGGACTATGTGCTGCGCGCAGTGGCCCAGCACCCGCAAATCAGGGCAATACGCACAGGCGGGAGCAGCCGGCACCAAGGGAAGGTGCCGCCGTTTGCCGTGGACCGAGTAGTAAGTACCTGGCTCAGGCGAACCGCGGCCCTCTGTCAGCAGGACCTGACTGCATTTTGCCAAGAACAGGCGGCCGCCGAGCAGGTGCGGTTGGAGCTGCCAGAACTTATTGAACAGCAGACCCGGCTGCAACTGGCATGCCGGACGGTTACCGCCCAGATAACCCAGTATACCGCACAGGAGCGGGAGCTAGCCCGGCTGGAGAGAGAATTGCAGCGGGACAACGTATTGGCAGAGCAGGCCCGGCTGCTTACCGGCCAAGCGGTCAATCCTCCCGCCAAGGCGGCGGGGGATATACAACTGGACAGCTTGCTGACCGCCAGGCGGGAGACTGAAACAGTTATGGCATATCTGCAGGCCGAACGGGAAGAAATTGTGCAGCAATTGAACGCTTGGGCCGAATGGACGGCTTGGCTAAAGCAAACAGAGAAACTGCGCGCGGCTGTGCTGGAACGGGAAACTGAACTGCAAAGCCTGGAAACGGAAAAGCAACGGCTGGTAAAATGCTTGTCCCAGCTTACCGCGCATAAGCCGCAGGAACCTGTATTTCTGGGCAATAAACGGGAAGAGCAGACGAGTCTTATCTCACAATATAGCCAGTACCTGCTGGAGTTCGTCCAGGTTGCCCAGCGCATCCAGCGCCAGGATTATGCTCCGGCCAATCCTTTTCTTGGTCAGGATATCACTCTCTTGCTGGCGCGAACCGATATCCTCAAACAGCGGCAGGCAGATTTAAAAGCAACAGAAGCCGAAAAACTGGCCGAACTGCATGAACTTTCCCGGGTGCTGACTGACACGGCTAATGATTACGGCTGGACAACAAGTCTGCTCAAACCCGATACCCAGGGGGTGGTAGCTACTTACCACAATATCAGCTGCCTGCGAAATGAAGCCAACGACCTGTTATGGACACCACCGCCGGGAATATTAGCCCGGCTTGGTTTCAACAGCCAGTGGAAAAAAGCGCTGCTGGCATTAATCAGCCGGGCCAAAGCCATGGAGCAACTGGCGGCGATACCCGGCAGTCTGCGCGAACAAACCATTACCGAGATCGATAACCTGCTCTTGGAATGCCGGTATTTGACCCACCGTGTGTATGAGGCCTGCTATAAGCATCTGTTGGCGTGCGGCAATGCCCTGGACCGGTCCTGCCACCGGATTCAGGACGAACTGGCAGCGGCAATCGCAGCTGTGGAAAAACTGAACCGGCAAGACCGGATTAGCCAAAGTCCGGCCGGTGTTCACGCTGAAAATCGCGAACTGGATTTGCGGCGGAATTTGGCTAAGGTTGAAGGTAAGCTGCAGCAGGCGCAAAGCGAGTTAAAGCGGCTGGAGACCGCGGCTCTAGAGCGGCAGCCGCTGGCGCCGGCCGCTGGCGGCGTTGTGACAGCCGGGCCGGCACAACACCAAGCGCTTAGCGGTCTGGCCGGCGAACTGGCTGAGGCGGAACAACGGCTGCAGGCCCAAACCGGCAAATTGGCCGAAACCAGCCGGCAGTTGGCTGAACTACAGGCTATGGCGGCGCTGGCGCAAGATAAGCTGGCAGAGCTGAAGCGTGAGGAACAGGCCGTTACCGGTGCCATCACGGCAAGTAATGCAACGCTGGCAGCGTGGGAAAGCCACTCGGCGGCCGCCGGTGTCAAAACCGCCTTAGCCACGGAATGGCTGAAGCGCATGCAGGAAATTTCCCCTGCGGAAAACTGTGAGTTAACCCGGCGTTATATCGCGGAGGCCAATGTGGCCGGTTTATGTTTAGCAGAGGCGGATTTGCCGTTATTCACCCATTTGCCGCCGGTGTGGGATGTCATTATTACCGATGAGGTCCGGGGGGAAACCGTACCGGCGCTCCTATTGCCGGTCTGCCGGGGGAGAAAGACCATCCTGGTGGGATAATTCGCTAACGGGAGGAAACGTGCCTTGGGTTACGACAAAACTTGTGCAGAAATCAATAGCATCGCCTGGGACCTGGCCCGGCAACCCGGCATGATCCTCCTGGAAACCCGTACCTGGCTGCTGCCTGTAGCCGTTATTGCGGTAGACTTTATTTGGGGAGGCCAGCGGCGCTGTACCCTGATAGAACAGTTTGTTCTGAAATGTATTGCCAGTGACTTGGCTGAGCTTGCCACCTGTCAGGGCATTGCCGGCTTATTGCGCCTGGAGTCTGTTTTTGTTGAACGCTGCCTGGCGGAATTATTACGGCAGCGGTTACTGGTGCAACGGGATGTGGCCGGACAAAGCTGCTTCGAACTGACCGAGGCGGGGCGGGAAGCGTGCCGGACCGGTATGCTGCCGGTGACCCCAGGCCAGGAGACGGTAGTAATTACCGGCAATGCGCAATATGAATTCCTGGCCACTGCCAAACAGCACCTGGCGCCAGTGGCTTGCGCCGGACCGGACTGGCCGCTATTCCGCTATTATAACCGGGAGGAAGAAATGGCGCTGCGACCGGAGTTTATGCCTGCCGGCCAAGCTGCCGTCCGCCTGGCGCAGACCCAAATGGCAGCTTGGCATAGTGAGAATTGGGCCGCTTCCGTGACAGAAACACTGGCACCCCGGCGAGAGAAGGACCAGCATCAGCCCTACGGCGAGATTTGGCTGTATGATGCGGTTCAGCAGCAGGTAGTTTGCCATGTCTGGGATTTTATGCGTAATACATTTTGTGCGCAGCTGGAAAATGTATTGAACTCGCTGGAAGCAGGACCCCGGCTGGCGCAAGTAACCCCAACCTATAACCAAACGGCTCACTATCACAAGCTGCTGGCCTGTCTTGGGCAAGCAGACCGTATTCCCCGCCAGTTGGCAATGCTGTATGGCAGCGAGTTTCGCACCGTTTGCCTGGAAGCCTGCGCCGCTGCCCGTGAACTTATACTGCTTATGGTGCCGGATATCTCCGCCATAGCGGCTGATGAAGCCATTGGGCAGCAGTTGCAGGCTGCTGTTAACCGTCAGGTGGCCATTTTTATCGGCTGGGCCGGGCAGCCTGGCGGGCGGGAACAGGAGTTGCCGCCGTCATTGGCCGGTTGGCAAAATATAACCGGTCCCAATAACTTGCCGGGCGTGTTTTTCTTACCGCTGCATCCCCTCAGCCACTGCGAGCTGGTGATCGACCGGCAATATTACCTGGGGGAGGCACCCCCCTGGCTGTCTTATCAGGGGAAAACAGTAACGGGCCATGCCGTGGTTGCCAAAAGCACGGCTGCCGGTTTTGTCGCCGAGCAGAATGCCCGGCTGCAGGGACTGTTTCTAAAGCAATTGGAGCAACAGCTGCTGACCGGAACGTTAATGGCCGCAGATCATTGTCTCAACTGGTTTTGCGCTTTGCTGCGGCTGCGGGAACATGACTATATACGGGAAATGTTGGCCGAGGAGGCTGTAGAGACCGTACTTGCCAACCACTCCGGCCGGACTTTGCTCACCTTGCTGACGGCCTATTGTCATGTCGGCGAATATGGGTGCGGGTTTGCCAGGCTGCTGGCCGGACTGGTGCAGCAAGGCGATAACGCCGAGATTGTCAAATGGCTGGAAAAACTGTACCTGACTAATCCCGCCGCCTATCGGCAAATAGCGGCGTTGGGCAGGACGGCACAGCAGTAGCTCTGGCCGGCGGCGGTTCAGGCAGGAAGGAGGGCGCTGCCGGCGAAAACAAGCAAATAGCAAACTTCAGTAAAGGAACTGAGTGCTGTGGCGTCCAAAAGACTGGTTTTGCAGCTGCGGACCAAAATTACCCTGCTGGTGTGTGTGGTCGTCGCCCTGGCGTTACTGGCGGCCAATGCGGTCATCAGCGACCAAGTGGAGCAGGAAACCAAAAAGAGTCTGGCTGAGAAGGCAACAGACATTGCCCGTATCGTTGCCCGTTCCGCCGTAGTGATTGAAGGGCTTACGGGGCAGCGCCGGGCGGACGATGTCCAGGCCTTCACCGAAGACATCCGCCAGGCTACCAATGTCGAATTTATTGTCGTCCTGAACATGAACGGCATCCGGCTGTCTCACCCGGAAAGCTCCCGGATCGGCCAGCATTTTGTCGGCGGCGACGAAGGCGCCGTCCTGACAGGTAAAGAATACATCTCGGAGGCTACCGGTACGCTGGGGCCGTCCCTGCGGGCCTTTACCCCGGTACTGGCACCGGACGGCCGGCAGGTAGGCGCGGTTTCTGTCGGCATTTTACTGGATAAAATTCAGCAGACTGTGCAGCAGAGTCGCCAAGGACTTTATCTGGCGGTTTTTATCGGCCTGCTGGTGGGGGTTGCCGGGGCGGTGCTGCTGGCCGGCAATATAAAAAGAACATTATTTGGTCTGGAGCCGTCGGCATTTGCCCGCGTATTGCAGGAGCGGGTGGCCATGCTGCAGTCGGTGCGGGAGGGGATCATTGCCGTGGATAAGGATTCCCGGATAACCCTGGTCAACGGGGAGGGACTGCGGCTGCTGGCCCGGGCGGGCATTAAAGGCGAGCCGCTGGGGCAGGCGGTGGAGTCCTTCGTGCCCAATACGCGGCTGCAGGATGTGCTGTCCACCGGCTTGCCCGAACTGGAACAGGAGCAGGATTTGAACGGAGTGATTTTACTTACCAACCGGGTGCCGGTTTTGGTGGATGGTGAAATTGTCGGCGCTATTGCCACATTCCGCGATAAGACCGAAGTCAAGCGCCTGGCCGAGCAGCTTACCGGCGTCCGTGATTACGCCGAAGCCCTCAGGTCCCAGGCCCATGAGTTTATGAACAAACTGCATGTCATCATGGGCATGGTGCAATTGGCATGCTATGATCAGCTCACCCACTATATCAATGGCATTGCCAAGCAGTACCAACGGGAAGTCGGTTTTGTGGCCCGCCGCATCAAGGACCCTGTGCTGGCCGGGTTTTTGCTGGGCAAGCTGAGCCGGGCCCGGGAAGCGGGCGTTGATCTTCGCCTGGCGGCGGATTGCTGTCTGCCGGCCAGCAGCGACGCTGCAGTCGTTCATGAACTGGTCACTATTATTGGCAACCTGGTGGACAATGCGCTGGAGGCTGTGGCCGATTCGGCGGTGAAACGAGTGGATATCCGTATCAGCTGCCAGGATGATGTGCTATGCCTGGCAGTGAGTGACACCGGTCCGGGAATTGCCAGTGAGCAGCAGGACAATATCTTTGTCAAGGGCTATTCGACCAAAGCGGCCGACCGGGGGATGGGCTTATATCTGGTGGCCAACAGCCTGCATAAACTGGGCGGGAATATTACGATAACGGAAGCGGGTACCGGCGGGGCGGAATTTACGGTGACGGTCCCTTATTGCTGTGAGGATGAAAGCGATGATTAGAGTACTGATTGTTGAAGATGATCCGATGGTGGCGGAATTTAACCGGCGTTACCTGGAAAAACTGGAAGGGTTCCTGTTAGCGAACACGGTCAGATCAGCCGGCGAAGCCCTGGCGGTACTTGCGGAACAGAAAATTGACCTTATTTTGCTGGATGTGTACATGCCGGGAATGAACGGACTGGAATTATTGGCGGCTATCCGCCAAGCCGATCAGGATGTGGACGTTATTGTCGTGTCGGCGGCCAGCGATAATCACACTATTAAAAAGGCCTTGCGCTACGGGGCGGTGGATTATTTGGTCAAACCTTTCGAATTTGAACGGTTTAACAGGGCCCTGGCTGCTTACCGCGACGGGGTGGTTTTCATGAAAAGCCAGTCGGTGTCCAACCAAACAGAACTTGACCGGCGTATTTTACACAAGGAATTGGCGCAGAAACCACTTATCCCCAAAGGTCTCGACCGGAATACGCTAAAGACAATTTGCCAGGCGCTGGAGGAAAGCCAGCATGACGCCTTCACTACCGAAGAAATGGCCAACCGTATCGGCATTTCGCGGGTTTCGATGCGCAAATATCTTAACTTTCTCAGGCAGCTGGAAGTTCTCGAACTGGAGGTAACTTACGGATCGGTTGGCAGGCCGCTCTATAAATACCGCAGCATTGGCGTGCCGGGCTATGACTTAAAACAATATCTGTAGAGTTTTTCCGTTGTAACCGACCTTAGGGCCGGTTTTGTTTTTTTTAATTACTAAATTATTTAAATAGTTATAAAATCCCACGGTAATTTTGCGACAATATATCATTAAAGTAAATAACTGAAAACTAAATAACCGATAGGAGATGGTTTACTATGAGTGGCAATATCCGGGAAGATGCGCTGAAGCTGCACAGGGATCATCAGGGCAAGCTGGGCGTGGCCAGCAAAGTGCCTTTAAAAGACCGCCATGATCTCAGCCTGGCTTATACGCCGGGAGTCGCCGAACCCTGTAAGGACATCAAGGCTGACAAAAATTTATCCTTTGAATTGACCTGCCGGGGGAATATGGTGGCCGTAGCCACTGACGGCACCCGGGTACTGGGGCTGGGGGATATCGGACCGGAAGCAGCCATGCCGGTTATGGAAGGCAAATGCGTATTATTTAAAACCTTTGGGGATGTAGACGCGCTGCCAATATGCATCGATACGAAAGACCCCGAAAAATTCATCGAGACAGTCAGGCTGCTGCAGCCGTCTTTTGCGGGCATCAACCTGGAAGATATCTCTTCTCCCAAGTGTTATGACATTGAGGACAGACTCAAGGAAATTATGGATATTCCTGTTTTTCACGATGATCAGCACGGGACGGCGATTGCTGCTCTGGCCACGCTCCTTGGCGCCTTGCGTTTTGTAAAGAAAGATCTCAAAACCGCCCGGATTGCAGTGAACGGAGCCGGTGCGGCCGGTTCGGCGATTGGCCGGCTATTAGTGAATGCCGGGGCGCAAAATGTAACCATGGTGGATGTGCAGGGAGCCTTGTACGACGGCATGCCGGGCCTTAACCGCATTCAGGCCGAACTTGCCAAAAACACCAACAAGGCCCGGCGGCAGGGGAACCTGGCCGATATTGCCGCCGGGGCCGACGCCATTATCGGGGTTTCAGCGCCAGACGTATTTACCAAGGAGATTATTGCGGCGATGGCGGCTGACGCCATTGTGATCGCCATGGCCAACCCCGTGCCGGAAACTTCTTATGAAGCTGCCAAAGCGGCCGGCGCCAAAGTAGTGGGAACCGGACGTTCGGATGCTCCCAACCAAACCAATAATGTAACGGTATTTCCCGGCGTATTCCGGGGAGCGCTTGATGTCCGGGCCCGCCAGATTAATGAAGCAATGAAGCTGGCGGCTGCCTATGCCATTGCCGATCTGATTGCCGAGCAAGATCTCCGGGAGGATTTTGTTGTCGTTGATGCCTTCGACCCCCGGGTTGCCCCGGCGGTTGCGGCGGCTGTGGCCAAAGCCGCCATGGAAACCGGCGTAGCCCGGCTGCGGGTTGATCCTGAGCAAGTCAGAATTAACACGGCAGCCAGAACAAAAAGATAAAAGGGGTGTGATGTTATGAACAGAAACCTGCGTAATGGTCTCATTGTACTGGCCGTCGGCGTCATTCTCTGGTTCCTGCCGGTGCCGGCCGGCCTGAAAGCGCCGGCATGGCAGCTGTTTGCCATCTTTGTGGCTACTATCCTCGGTTTCATACTGCAGCCGCTGCCCATCGGCGCGGTGGCTTTAATCGGTATTGGCCTTACCGGCTTTTTTGGGATTGTGCCGCCGGCCGATCTGCTGTCCGGGTTCGGCAATACCACCATCTGGCTGATTGTATCGGCATTCCTGTTTGCCAAAGGGTTTGTCAAGACCGGACTGGGGCGTCGCATCGCCTATAAGATTATGGCTGCTATCGGTGACAGTTCCCTCAAAATGGCCTATGCCATGGTGCTCAGTGACTTGATTATTTCTCCGGCTACGCCTTCGAACACAGCGCGTGGCGGCGGCATTTTATATCCTATTGTCCGCAGTCTGTCCTCGGCCTTTCAGTCTGAACCGGGAGAAACCTCCCGCAAAATTGGGTCTTATCTTATGAAAACGACTTTCCAGGGCAACTGCATTACTTCCGCCATGTTCCTGACGGCGGTGGCGCCGAACTCCCTGGTGGCCGCGCTGGCCATGCAAACGGCAAAAGTGCAGCTGAGCTGGGGTACCTGGGCCATTGCCGGCATTGTGCCCGGCCTGATTGCCCTGGCTTTGGCGCCTTATATTATTTATAAGCTTTACCCGCCGGAAATTACCAAGACCCCGGAAGCCAAAGTGATTGCCCACGGGGAACTGCAGAAAATGGGGCCGATGTCGTACGGTGAAAAGATAGTCGCCGGCACCTTCGTGATCGCTCTTATTCTCTGGAGTACCTCGGCCTATACCAAACTGGATGCAACGGTCGCCGCCATTGTTTGTGTCGGTATCATGCTTGTCGGCAAAGCCATCGAGTGGCAGGATGTGCTGGAGGAAAAAGGCGCCTGGGATACACTCGTCTGGATGGGCGCTTTGATCAGTCTGGCCGGTGCGCTGGCCAAACTGGGGCTTATTGACTGGTTTGCCAAGATCGTGGGCGCTTCCCTGGTGGGGTATTCCTGGTCTGTTGCCTTGGGCATTTTGGTACTCGTTTATATGTATTCCCATTATGCCTTTGCCAGTCTTTCCGCGCATGTAACCGCGATGTACGCCGCTTTCCTGGCTGTGGCCGTGGCGGCCGGTGCGCCGCCGTTCCTCGCCGCGATGAGCCTCGGCGTTATTTCGGCCCTGTACGGCTGCCTGACCCACTACGCCACCGGCCCGGCTCCCATCTTCTTCGGCTCGGGCTACATTCCCCAGGGAACCTGGTGGAAAATTGGCTTTGTCATGTCGATTGTGAACCTGATTATCTTTATTGGCATCGGCAGCTTATGGTGGAAGTTCCTTGGTCTTTGGTGACCGGGATTAATGAAAACGCAGTTTTTTAACCTTGGCTGATAATGGCCGTAACCGTCCGCGGCTGCGCCGCTGACGCTTCCTCGTAACTCCGGTAACCCTCCGGCCTTTGCCGGAAAAAGCGTTCCCCAGGAGAAAAGCCGGGTGGTATTCCGTTAAAAAATCCGTACTGTCTGAGCGAGTTTACGGATTTTAGGAATAGCGCCCGGCTTTTCCGCTTGTGGAGGCTCTAGGCCTGGACCTTTTGTTTACCTGGTACTATTTAAGGGTAAGTGTTAACTATGAAAATGGTTGAACAATTACCCTTATTCTTTTACTGTTTCATTAAAATAAAGTCGTAGAATCAATAATAAAGTTGTAGAATTTGTACCCCCCTATTTTGGAGGGGTATTTTTATAAAAATTCTACCCAGGCATGATGAGTGAAAAAGTATAATTTTTATAACAAACTATAAATGAGTAAATTACTAACAAAAATTTACAGATAAAAAGATATAGTTCACCTAGGCGCATTTTAGCCTATCTAAAATCTGAGCTAATGAAGCTCCCGCTTTGGCTTGGGTAAATATCCACGCATATAAATTTGACTTAACTTGTTTACGAATACTTAATATTCCCGACGCAAATGATGTTGCCTTCGATGTGCCAATAATGCAAAACAAATAATGCGAGATTTCCTTTAGCTTGGCGAAAAAAGATTTCACTAGGCCATCTTTTACTGTAATATTCCAAGATAGTTTGAGTATCCAGCTCCATATCAGTGCACAGAAAAACTCGCATTGCTTTAGAGTTTAAGAAAGCATCTTTAGGCCAGCAAAATAAAACTACGGCATTATCTATCTCATTGAGTAGATTGTTGAATCATCTGCTAAAATAGATGTACGAGACATGGACTCACTTCCTGTGTAGAATTGGTGTGGTAACTTATTCTATACCACAGTCGTGAGTCTTTTGTCTCTTTTTATTTTTAACTGGAATTAATTGGAGCCAATTTAATCGTTTATAGAAACTAATAAAGCAACGAAGTGCTGCAAATTAGAACAGAAAGGTTGGGTGCTGCCGGGGACAAGAAAAGAGGAAGCGTGTTTTTCGGGAAACAATCTTCCTGTTCCCTTGTCGGTAGCATCTTATCATGATTTTCAAATAATTTATAAATAAATGTTCTATCAAAAAAGGGATTTATAACTAAATAAAGGAATAATTAACAAAAATGAACTTAATTGGAACTGTGTATTGGTTATAGTTAGAATTAGTTTGGTTGTGATGAGGACAAATAGTGGTCGGGGAAGTGGCGCCGCAACAAAAACGGTCTAGCTTATGTGTTATAACCATGCATTTTGGAATGACAGAAGGCTTTGACTTTTATTTACACTTTACTTTTGGAGTATATTACTCTTCTTTGCGTCAATTACTATGGATTATTTGCAGTTCCATACATGAGCCCTTCTGAGTCAGAAAGCGACGGAGCGTTCTGACTATTTCTGCTTTTAAGAAGGTGTATCTTGCAAAAACAAATTCTAGTCAGGAATATTCTATGGACTACCTGATAGGTATTCGGATAAGTAGGGCTCAAATGAATATATTGATCAGTCAAATGGCTTGTTTTTTTGTAGAAAACAGGCGGCAATATCCCCCAAATAGTGCCTCTCCAAGTCTCCACATCGGCGATGGCACTTTGCGTAGAGCGTTTTGGCCAAGAACGTGGAAAAAGTCAGGCGATATATTGTTGGCTGGTAAAGAATTTTTTAACTGTGAAAACAGTTGGTGTCTTATTTTCCGTGAAAGAACTCAGCAACCCCGTTTCCTAGACATCTTGACACTTAATGGAAAGGTAATACCCACAAGAAGCAACCACCGTCCTCTGTCTTCCGGCAGTAATTGAGATCCGGTGGGAGGGAGAATTCTATTCAAAGTATTGCTGAAGTCCAGTTCCTGCAGCTTACAATGGAAGAATGACATAATCATGATTCTATGAAATGAGAAAAAAACGAAAGGAGGAAATGTTTTGCAGGCATCACGCAAAGTCAAGATTGTGGGTGGCTGGGCCGTTCTTTTTGTGTTGGCACTAAGCCTATACTATGCAGTACCTGGTCTTGGCGAAAACGAGGAATTAAGACAGGAGCGAAAAGTGGTAGCGCAGTATTTGCAAAAAAAATACGGACAGGACTTCATTATAAAAAAAGTTGAGTACTACAGCGACTACCAGGACGTTAAAAGAGAACTGATAAGAACCCATGTCGTATCAAGAGATGCACCGCCGATTGAATTTCTTGTATCGCGGTCTGTGAAAAAGCCGGATGACCGTTGGGAGACTGTCTTATTTTTAGGCCGTAGTATTGGAACAAGCTATCTGGCGTTGCGGCTAGGCCGGGAGCTGGCGGAACCCTGTAGAGATATAGCGGAGAAAATTTTTGCGCGGCCGGTTTTACTATACGCGGATGTGAGTGTCTCTATTGCGTATGATAACCCGGATTTGGGAAATGTTCCCACATATTTTGAACTGGTAGAGAAGCACCCTGAGGTATTTAAGGAAAAAGGCACAAACCAAATTGTCGAGATGGTATTTTTCTACGATTTGGATGAAACCAATAAAGGCCAGGAAGCGGAGAAAATCTACGCGTTTATGACTGACATAAGGCGGTTGTGCGCCCCTGGTACGAATAATAAAATCGCCATAAACTACTATAAGCCAGATTTTGCCCAAGAAGCCCAAAAGGTTGTCGCAAGTATCGGCTTATCTGAATTTACGGCCATTGAGGGCGGTTATTACACTGCACAAGAATACAAAAAAAGCGGGCGGCGACAATGGTATCTCTTTTTGTCCAAAGATGAAATGGCCGATATAAAAGAACCAGCGGATATCCTCAGATATTTAAAAAAACGATAAAGAGGAGATGATGAATCATGGTGGTAACGGAACAGGATTACCTTGTTTTATCTAAGCTGGCGTATGCAAACTTTAAACCCAATAATAAAGATGATACGTTAGATCTACTGGCTAATTCTCCGGCAGTAAACGACCTTGAAAATGCAGCAACCTGGAAATCCTATCTACCTCAAATGAGCGACTGGAAGCTCATAAATTATGTAAATAACAATGACAATGGCGGTTCGGGCTATTGCGGGGCGGCATTCCAAAATACCAAAACCGGGAAAATCATCATTACCAATCGGGGAACAGAGACTGATATCCTGCAGTACGGCATGGGGGATATTCAGACCGATATCCAGTTGGCGTTAACCGGCAATGCCGCAGGAACGCCCAATCAGTTCGCCGACGCCTTGACATTTACTGCCGACACCTTGTCTCAAATAAGCGGCCAGGCGGTTGACCGCAGCAGCCTATCCCGGTATGTCAGCTTGTATGATGTAAGTTACACAGGACATTCCTTGGGGGGAGGGCTGAGTGAGTTTCTGACCTATGCTACCGGCGGCCAGGCGGTAACCTTTAACGCTGTAGGCATTGGTCAGGCGTTTAATTTGGATCAGGCCGCCGCTAGAAGTATAATTGTTTAAATATTATCAACTGGGATGATCTGACAGGTAACTATGGCATCCACTTAGGCAGCGAGAGAGTATTAGTAGGCAATCTTACCAGGTCTGGCAGTGATCCGACGGATATTCTTGATCCAGCTGTTATGACCGGCATTGCGCAAATTATAAATTGGAAGGCAGCAGGAATTATTACTACAGAACAGATGGCCTCGTTAATTGGGTTAAAACTCGGGGGCACCAACAGCGTTACAAGGAACTATATAATTGATTCGATTTTTAGATTTGAGGCCCATGGCCTGGAAACATTTCTACCTCATATCGATCCGCTTAATAACAGCTTGACAAAAGGAGTGGCGACAAATAACAGCTATCTGAAAGACATGGGGAATGCCTTGGTAAACTTGTCCGCATCTGTGAGTCAATTTGTACAGGCATGGAACAGCGTGAACGAGACTCTGGCTGGCTGGAGTAAGGCTACTGCAGGCTGGAACGGAGTTTTAGCAGGCTGGAGCGGGGGGATAGCTGGTGGGATGGGTAATTGGGATAATGGCATGCTTTCAAATAAGATGGATTTATATGCGCCTTATAACGAAGCAGGTACAGCCCGAATTACATCCATTAGCGCTAATGGCGTAACCTATTCACTAGATGATGATGGAAATATAACCCATGAGGTGAAAGTGGACAGTTCATGGGAAGATATAGCTAGAGACACAGGTGTTTCAGTGGAGTTTTTGAAAGCCGAAAATCCTGATCAGGCCAGCCAAAGTATATTAAATGCAGGTACGAGCCTTAAATATAATGTGGAGGATATAACTACATCCTCCATGTTCCTCTATATCAATAATAATAATCTTACACCTTCCCAAAACGGCGCCACCGACGAAAACGACGCCTATACAAGGTTGCGCCAGGGCATCCTGGACGCAGGTAACGGCTGGTTTTTCGGCAGTACAGATTTCTCCGGCTTAAACTACAGCACCAGCATCACTGATTATCTGAAGAATGCCATTCTCGCGAACTATGTAAGACCGGGCAATATGAACATCGTTTCAAAATTTGGCGTATTATTTGATACGCTTAGTAATGAGTTTATGTGGGTTAAAGGGGCGATCATTAATTTACTGGCCGGGGCGAAGTTTGATCCTGTCGATCCCCTGGTTATCGACCTGAACGGTGACGGCGTCAAGTTTACGGACTATTATTCAAACCCGGTCCTCTTCGACGTCGACCACGACGGCAAGCAGGAAGTGACTGGCTGGGTATCGGCGCAGGATGGCATCGTGGTGGTGGACCGCAACGCTAACGGCAAGATTGACGACATCTCCGAGACGCTCTCCGAATACTACGGTGGAACGGCCGGCGTCAGCGGCGAAAGCGGCACAAAACCGTATGCCAACGGCTTCGGCGCCCTCAAGAGCATGGACTCCGACTTTAACGGCGTGTTCAATTGGGATGATACTGCCTGGAATAGCGTAAAAGTCTGGGTAGATGCCAACCACGACGGCAAGTCTTGGGTCGATACTGACAACGATGGCGTTATCGACGCCGGGGAGGCCTCTGAACTTTATACTTTGGCCCAACTGGGCATCACTCAGATCAACCTGGCGAGCACCGCCCAGTCGGGTCTGGTGCAGGACGGCAACGAAGTGCTGGCCAGAGGCAGCTTTGTTCAAAACGGCCTTACGAAAGAAGCAGTCGCAGCGAGTTTTCTCGCTAACCCAAACGGCAGCACCATTACCGTTTCCGGCAATGGTATTATTATAAATACCGAAAGCTCGGGAGGCACCGCTGCCACACGCGCCTATGTAACCGGCAGCAGCAGCGGTGAAAGCATCGACGTGGCGGCTAAAGGTGTGGTCGATGCCTATGGCGGTGCGGGCAACGATACTTTGATCGGTGATGCGAACGATAACTGGCTTTACGGCAGCACCGGCAGCGATGTCTTTTACGGTGGCGCAGGCAACGACGTACTGATCATCGATGGCGACGACAAGCAGGAAGATATCCATGGGGCGGCTGGCACCGACATCGTCCAGGTGGTCGGCGACCAGGGGGTCAGTCTCAACATGACTGAAGCGGAAGTGGAGATTGCCATGGGCGGACGCGGCGACGACATCTTCATCGGCGGCGGGATAAGCACAGTCTATATCGACGGCGGTGCAGGCAATGACGTCCTTAGCGGCGGGGCGGCCAACGATGCCATTGATGGTGACGACGGCGCCGACTTTATCGACGGCGGGTTCGGCAACGACGTCCTCAGGGGCAATCGCGGCAACGACGCCGTTTATGGCGGTGGAGGCGACGATTATATCGAGGGTGGTGACGGGGATGACTATATCGACGGCGGCACCGGCAACGACGTCATTAAGGGGGGCGCGGGCGACGACTGTATCGACGGCGGCGGCGGCATCGACGCTGTCGAGTACAGCGGCAGCTATAGCGAATACCGCATCACCCGTAACAACAAAGGCGTCTTTATCAGCGATACTGTTTCCGGGCGCGACGGTACCGATTTTGTGGAAAACGTCGAAAAAATCAGCTTTAAGGACGTCGGCCTGATTGACCTGCCGAGTGGCGGCAACGCCGGGCTAACTGGACCGATGCCGGTCAAGGACGTCCTGAGTGCCGACAGTGGTGGCAATACATTCGACCATACCCATACGCGTACTATCACCGCCAGCCA
>JAEZQV010000239.1 GCA_023441125.1 Bacillota bacterium | reverse complement strand
GGGCTGGGCATATTTATCATCCCTGTCCTGTTTGTTGTCGTGGAATGGACGGTGGCCAAACTGCAGTGGAAGAAAAAGAAGGCCTGCACGGCAGCGTAAGCTGTGGTTTCGCATGTAAAAGAAGCTCCGCAACGGGTTCTATTCCCGCGGGGGAGCTTCTTTGCGTTCGTCGCATGAAGGCTTGCGGCAGCAATTCCCTAACCCGGAAAATCCGCCAGATAACGGCGGCAGCTGGCGCAGGCAGTTCATAGTCAGTTAATGGAATTTAAAAAAAGTGCTATAGCCGGGTTTTTATTTTTAGTATTCCAAACAGCATAAGCCATGCCGTAGGCATCGTCGCCTCTCATTGCAACGACAGAAATTTGACTTTGCAGCATTTTACAATATTCTGCATCCAAAACAAAAAATGAAATTCCCAATCCTGATGCCACATGTAAAAAAATACTATCTACTTCCGGACAAATATGGGCAATATTGGGGGTAAAGCCTTGTTCGCTACACTTATTAACAAACCAGGTGCTAAATTCAAAGCCCGGTTGATCAAACAGAATGAAGCGTTCTTGTTTGAGTTCATGCAGATCAAGGGAATATTTATTGGCGCAAGCGTGATCGATGGGCAATAAGAAACATAGCCGTGATCTGCGTATTTCCTTTTGCTTAAAGGGGGAATTTAGTTTCCCCGTATGTCCAATATAGGAATTGAAATTAATGTCTAATTCTTCTAAATACAGTTGGTTATTGCTGATTGGCGTCTGGAGCACCCGCAGTTCAAGGGTGATGTGGGGATAAAGCGTACGAAACCGTCTGAAGATTTTAGGCAAGAACGTGTGGGAAGAGCTAGGACAGCCAATTTTTAGCTTGCCGGAAACATCATGTTGGGATTGGCGGGTTGCTTCCAGCACTTCGTCAATTTTGTCCAAAAGATTTTTGGCCTCTTTAAATAGGGTAAAACCTGCCCGTGTTAGCCGCACCATTGAGTGGTTGCGAATAAATAATTGTACACCTAACTGTTCTTCTAATTCCATAATGTGCTTGCTTAGTGCTGACTGACTAAGGTGGAGATGTTCGGCTGCTTTGGTAAAATTCAAATACTCAGCTACAGCAATGAATGAATGCAAATAACGAATATCATTATTCATGGCCATATCCATTCCTCTCGCATCGCTCAGGGCACAAAACGGCTGCAAGCCGTTTTGTGCCCTGAGCATTTTTTGTGATCTTAGACAATATACGTCATTATACTTCAAAATTCGCACAAAATCCATTATACATGTTATGAATTTTTGGAATATACCTGTCTATTTCGATATTTCACAATCTTTTTGCTTTTAAGTAGAATAAACTTGTAATTTTGGTAAAGACGCATGTTAGGGGGGAATAAGACGTTGTCAGTATTGTCAATGACCAACAATAAAAAGAGAGGTGTTATCCATGCAAAATAGGGATTTGGCTTTGAAGGCAGTGCTATTGTTTAGCTACACCTATACCATGATGGCCACCACGCTAATTATGCCGATCATGGGGAATTTAGCACAAGCATTTCCAACTGCGGGAACGAAAATTCCTATGCTGATTTCTTTGCCGTCACTGGTTATGATTCCGGCAATACTTTTGTCCGGATATATCAGCAAATATGTCAGTAAGAAAACAGTTCTGATTTTTGGTTCTATTCTTTATATCATTGGCGGGTTCGGCGGTGGCCTGCATGATAATATTGATTTCATTTTACTAATGCGGACGATTGGCGGCGTGGGCACCGGCTTGATTTTTCCCTTGGTTCCAGCGTTGATTGCGCAGCTTTATCAAGATCAGGAAGTACCCAAGCTGATTGGCTGGGGAAATGCGACGGGAAGCATTTTCGGCGTGGTTTTTGCTACCGTTACCGGTTATCTGGCGGTAATGGACTGGCATTACGCTTTTTATATTTATCTCATCTATATCGGTTTGTTGATTGCTCAAATCATGATATTACCCCATGTACCCCCGGAAAAACAAGACATCACCATGAAAAAGGACGACAAAAATGACGGTTTGAACTGGTTGGCGTGGGTTTATGTTTTGGCGACATTGGTCTATATGGTAATCAGCATGGTGTACATTGTCAAAACGGCTATTTTTATTATGGAAACAAATCTGGGGAATTCGGCTAATGCCGGCATAGCTTCTTCTGTAGTATCATTTACCGCGTTGCTGCTTTGCTTAGTGTTCGGACAAATCTTTAAAATCTTGAAAAGATATACGGTGGTGGTAGGCTTTGCCGCAACCGGCGTCTGTTTCTTTTGCCTAAGTATTGCCCAGAGTTTTGCCATGATTATTGTTGCCTCGCTGTTCATGGGAATTTCGCTGGCAACGGTGCTGCCCTACCTGATGACAACAATCACCATGGTGGTTCCAAAAAACGCGCAAACCACCGCGGTGTCGTTCGTAAGTACGGCAATGTATATCGGGCAATTTCTCGCGGCGTATTATGTCCAGGCAATTGAATCCTTGGTGAATGGCGTAACCAGGACGGCATTTTCGGTAATTGCCGGCCAGCTTTTGCTTATTGTTGTTATTGCCATTGGTTTTATAGTAGTAACGCAAAATCAATTTGACAACCGGGTAAATAGTAGTAAGACCTTGGACGCGTAAGGCAGCCACAGCGCAATTAAATCGACGGAGTTTGCGAAACTTTGCAAAGGGGTAACCGAAAGGGTGGATATTATGAAAACTGGCTTGGAACTGTTTCAGGAACGTATTGACCGGATTAAAAAGACGATTGCGTTGGAAAAGACCGACCGGGCGCCGGTAGTGCTGGGCGTTGATTCCTTTGCCGCAAGACATATGGGCTTTACCTTAGCCGAATATTTAAGTGATATGGACAAAGCCAGCGAAATGATGCTGAACTGCATGCTGGACCTGGGGGAAAACGCCGATTGCTCAATGCAAACGACTGCTTTGGCCATTGCCAGCGGACCGGCCTTCCTCTCTAAGCAAAAACTGCCTGGCCGGGAATTGGGGGTAAATGACCTCTGGCAAGTGGAAGAAGTGGACCTGATGACGGTCGAAGACTACGATATGATCATCAACAAGGGCTGGAATGCGTTCAATAGCCATTTTCTCCAAACCAGAATTCCCGAGACGCTGGTCGATTTAGCAGCAGTGGGCAAAGCGAATCTGGCCCAATATGATGCCAATTTTAGAAATGCCGGTGTTGTGCCGCTGTCCGGGGGCGCACTTAGCCTGCCGCTGGATTTGTTTAGCTGTGGCCGGGGCATGAGTAATTTTATGAAAGATTTATTCAAGCGCCCGGACAAAGTGCAAGCGGCCATGGACGCCGCCATGCCGGACCTGCTGGCCATGGCCAAGCCTTGCTTTGCCGATAAGCCGTTAACGGTGATGGTCGGCGCGCCGCGCAGCGCTACTTCCCTCTTCTCACCCAAACTCTGGCAGCGTTTTGTCTGGCCGTATTTAAAGCAGGCCGTGGAGTTTATCGCGGCAAATGGTTCTGTTGCCTATTTGCATATGGATGGCGATTGGAACCGGGATTTAGCAGTCTTTCGCGGACTGCCGGCCAAGAAGTTTATTTTTCACAGCGACAACGCAACTGATATCTATCAACTCAAAGCAGCGCTGGACGGCCATGCCTGCATAATGGGCGACGTGCCGCCGGCCTTGCTGACGCTGGGCACGCCGGAGGAGGTATATAACTACAGCCGCAAGCTGATTAACGAAATCGGTCCAACCGGTTACATTTTAGCTGAGGCTTGCTTTGTGCCTTTTAACGCCAAGACGGAAAATGTCAAAGCCATGGTTGCCGCGGCTTCCGGCGCATAATCATGCCAGCGACGGCAGTTGCAAGTAAGAAGAAACGAGGTGTGGCGGTGGAAGCGGCGCAAACTCTATTTGCGGAACGAATGGCGAGGTTACAGACAGCCATTGCATTAGAAAAACCTGACCGAACGCCAATATTGTTGTCGGGAACCTTCTTTTTGAAATATGGTAACCCGCAGGCAAAAATGGTTGACTTTATAACCCGGCCGGATTGGGCTGACGATATGGTCATTAACGGCTACCGGAAGCTGGCCGCTGTTGACGCCGGCGGGCCGCCGGTACTGGGGAGCGCGGCTGCAACCGGGGCGATGTGGTTGTCCAAAACCAGGATTCCCGGCCGGGAACTGCCGGACGATGCCTTTTGGCAAATCGATGAGGTCGGCTTGATGACCGAAGAAGATTACGATACCATTTTAAAAATTGGCTGGCGTAAATTTTTAGCAGATTTTTTGCTTTCCCGGTTAGGTTATACCCCTGAACAAATAACGCCGGATATGGAATTCAACAAGCGGCAGGACGAAAAATTCAAATCGATCGGCCTGGTTAACCTTCTTGACGGCATTGGCGGCGGCATACCGTATGATGCGCTTTGTTCCGGCCGCGGGCTGGCCAGGTTTAACCGCGATTTGTATAAAAGACCGGACAAGGTTAAAGCCGTATTAGAGGTTATGGTAGAGGAAATGGTTGAGGACGAGATAAAATTCCTGCGGGCGAGAAAACCGTTTTGCACGGTCGTAGTTCCTTGCGTCCGGGCTAATTGTGATTTCCTGTCGCGCAGGATGTTTGAAAAATTTGGCTGGCCATTGTTCAAGAAATTTACCGACATAGCTATTGCTGAAGGCGTCAAGGTATTATTCCATATGGATGCCCGCTGGGATGATTTTCTTGATTATTTTACTGATTTTCCTAAAGGCAGCTGTATATTCGATCCCGATAGCTCAACCAATATCTACCGGATCAAAGCAGTACTCGGCGACCGGATGTGCATTACCGGCGATGTATCGCCGGCGCTGCTCACGGTGGGAAGCCCGGAGGCAGTATACAAGTATGCCCGCAAATTAATTGAAGAAATTGGTCCTGCCGGCTTCATTCTTTCCTCAGGCTGTACCGTACCCTGCAATGCGAAGCCGGAAAATGTCGAAGCGTTGGTTGCTGCAGCACAAGGCTAAGATGAAATAGGTGGTGTTTACTGTGAAAACAACCCAAGAACTGCTTACAGAGCGCACGGCGCGCGTGGCCAAGGCCATTGCGCTGGAAAAACCGGACCGGACGCCGGTGGTATTTTCCGCCGACGCCTTTTGCGCGATGCACATGGGGGTAACGTTAGCGGAATATTGTTCCAGCCCGGCAAGATCTCATGAAATCATTATGGATTCCGTTAAGCAATTGGGAGATATTGACGGCGTAAGTGCGGTATTTACCGCCGCAAATTCATTTCCCCTGGCCTTCTTTGCCAATGTCAAACTGCCTGGCCGGGAACTGCCGGACAATGCTTTATGGCAGATTGATGAACAGGAAAGAATGACGCCGGCCGATTATGATGTCATTTTAAATAAAGGCTGGTCGGCCTTTAAAGACGATTATTTTGCCAATCGGCTGCATATTTCAGTTCCCGAGATCGTAGCGGAATTGCAGGGTATACCGCAAATGATCAAGGCGGTTGAGGCTGACGGCTATATGGTTTATACGCCCTGCTTCACCATTACGGTAAATGAGCACTTGGGCGGCGGCCGATCCTTTCCTGGATTTACGCGCGATTTATTCCGCATGCCGGACAAGGTGCAAGCTGTCCTGGACATCATCCAGCAAGAAACGGTGGCGGAGCTCAGAACGCAACTGCGAACCGTCAAACCGCAGGTGACCTGCCTGACTCCCGCCCGCGGCGCCAGCCAGTTTTTTTCCCGCAAACTGTGGGAACGGTTTGTCTGGCGGTATCTTAAAGGTTTAGCGGATGTAATTGTTGAGGAAGGTTCGGCGGTTAATATTCATATTGATGGCAATTGGGAACGTGATTTGGAATATTTTAAGACCTTGCCGCGGGGCAAATGTGTTTTTGATACTGACTCGGTGACAGACATTTACAAGATTAAAGCAGTGCTCGGCGATCACATGTGTATCAAAGGCGATGTGCCGGCAGCGCTGCTGACTATGGGAACGCCGGCTGAGGTCTATAATTACTGCACAACGCTCATACGCGATATGGGGCCGGGCTTCATTCTGTCTTCCGGTTGCTATGTACCGCCAAACGCCAGGGTGGAAAATGTCCAAGCAATGATTGCCGCCGCTGCCGGTAAATAAGTGAGAGGAGAATGTCTTGTGGTTAGCAGTGATAGAACCAGGCAAACGCTGCTGAAAGGAGCCCTGTTATTCAGCAGTGTCGATGGCATGGTCGCCAGCGCCCTGCTGGTGCCGATTTTGGCCAATATTGCTACAGACTTCCGGACGCCGGCCCCTGGCTGAACCAGCTCTTATCGTTGCCCAGTCTGCTCATGATTCCGGCAATAATCATAACCGGTAAACTAGCAGACTATGTCAGCAAAAAAACACTGCTCATGACCGGAACCATTCTGTTTACCGCCGGCGGCTTTGGCGGCATTTTTGCCAACACTATCATGGATTTAGTTTGGACCCGCGCTTTGCTGGGAATCGGCGCCGGTGTTGTTTATCCGCTGGCGCCAGCCATGATCGCTTATTTATACCAGGGTCAGGAACGCGCCCAGATGTTAGGCTGGACCAACGCCTGCGGCAGTGTATTCTCATTTGCCCTGGGCATCGGTGCCGGGTATGCCGCACTTTTTCACTGGAAATATGCCTTTTACTTTTATCTGATTTTTGTGCTTGTGCTCCTGATGCAGTGGGCTATGCTGCCTGCTTTCCCGCCGGAGAAGAAGGATGACAGAATCACTCAGGCCAAAGTCCCAAGCAAGCCGCGGGAAAAGTTAGGTTACCGGGTCTGGCTGACTTCTTTTGACATGATTGTATACATGACCCTGTCAATGGTGCTGCTTTACAAACTGTCCTTATTTATCGTTAGCGAGCACCTGGGCACATCGGCGGATGCCGGGCTGGCCACTTCGGTCCAGACCTTAGCCTCATTTTTAATTAGTCTGGTTTTTTCCAAAATACTGAAGGGGCTAAAACGGTTTACCGCCGTGCTGGGACTTGTCTGCATGGCCACAGGCTATTTCTTCTTCGGTATTGCCCACGGCTTTTTCCTGGTGGTAGTCGCAGCGAGCTGTCTCGGTTTATCGCTGGGCATACTATTTCCCTACCTAATGAATCGTGTTTCCGCTGTGGCTCCTAATTCTAAGAAAACATTGGCTATTTCCTTGCTGAGCATGTCGATTTATGTAGGTCAGTACCTCTCGGCATTTTTTACGCAATTTGCCGACTGGGTCTCCCAGGATTCGATTCGCGGCACCTTTTCTTTTGTAGCAGCGGTGCTTTTTGTCTGTGCAATGATTGCCATAGTATATATCCTTGCCACACAGGGACGGGACCGTAACGTCAGCATGGTGGAGAAGTAGTCCGCATGTTGAAGGGGGAACCGCAGCAACCAGGAAGGGGGGAGCTGTTTTTAGTCCAACGAAGCAAGCAAAAAAGTCGGAATATTATTAATAATGGGTGATCGCTGGCAGTCATGACAGTAGAAAATTAAAAGGTGGGAAAAAGATGAAAAAGGTAGTATTTCTGGTTTTAGGACTCTTGCTATTTAGTTGTGCAGCGGTAGCCTTTGGCGCCGCCAATCCGTTCGGCGATGTCCCGGCCAACCACTGGGCGTACGATGCCGTTACCCGGTTGTCAGGCGATGGGATTGTGGACGGTTACAGTGACAAAACGTTCCGTGGCAATACTGTTCTTACCCGTTATGAAATGGCTTTAATCGTGGTTCAGGCCTTAAAAAAAGTTGACAAGGCCAATGACGAAGACAAAGCGTTAATCAACAGGCTGGCCACGGAATTTGCCGGCGAGCTTAAGACGCTTGGTGCTGAAATTAAGACGATTAAAGAGAAACAAGATAAATTAACGATTACCGGCGACCTGCAGCTTGGCTATCACCACGACAGCCTGCCGGCCGGTAATGAAGCCGCCGGCACTACGCCGCTGAACGGCAGCCAAAAGTTCACCTTTGCCGACAAGAACTTTTTCACCTACAAAGTCAATGATAAAATGAACGTTAACCTCACGCTGGAAATGGGCGGCGACCAGCATATCGGCAATACCACTGCCGCTGTAAAAATGACCGGCGCCAGCGCCATGATGTTTGATACCCTGGGCTTGGACATGATCTGGGCCGGCCGCCAGCCCATCCATGATATCGGTATCGGTTTGCTTGCCCGGCCTTCGAACGCCGACGGCATCTTTTTAAAGAAAACCCTCGGCGGCGTTGAGGCTACTACCTATATTGCCAACGTAAACTCGCCGGCTTTTATGGCCAGCCCGCCCCAGATCGATCCGGTACTGGGCAATGTCCAATTAGGCACCCGGCTGTCTGACAATTTGGGGCTGCGGGCCGGCTACTACTGGTCCACGGTTAACGGCAGCATCAGTGATACTCTGGCCTCCACCAACGGCAACTACCTCGGTACCTCGTTCCAAAAATCCAAAGGTCTGGACGTTTCGGCCGACTACAAGTTCGGGGGCCTGACACTGCTGGCCGAGTATATCAACACCAGACTCGCTGACCGCAGCGCGGTGTCCGGTTACACCATGCTTCCGGAAAACCCTACCGCTTGGGCTCTGTTCCTGACGAATGGCCAAACAACCATTCCCCACACCACCTGGCCGGCGTCCGATATTGTTGACCACAAGACCGTCGGCCAGAGCGCCTGGGCTGTCGGCTACTTTGAATGCGGCGCCGGCGCTGTGCCGCCGTATACCAACGGCTGGGATTTTCAGTGGAACAAAAATTATGCCGGTTCTCCCAGCTATGAACAGCAGGACAACACCAAAACCCTGTTTTTGCTCTATCAAAAGGTTATCGCGCCAAATACTAATCTGCAGTTAGCCTACTGGCAGGTTAAGTATAAAGATCTCAGGCTGCTGCCCGGCTACACTGATGAATCGGGTAAGCTGTATCAGGTTAAGTTAGACTTCTTCTATTAATTCCGGTCCCGCTACCGACTACAGCAATGCCTGTTGCCTACGCATTGCTGTAGTCGAAATGACCGGGAAATTAAAGAAAGTGAGTGGCTGATTATGAAAAACGCGCAACAATTGTTGGCTGAACGCACCGCCCGGGTAAAGAAAACCATTGCTTTTGAGAAAACGGACAGGACACCGGTTACGCTAACCGGCGACGCTTTTTTTGCGAAATACGCCGGCATGAACCTAGCGGATTTTTGTACAGATTTCCAGGCTTCCCATGAAGCCATTCTACATTCATTCCCGGATTTTGGCGATGTGGATGGCGCCGGCAATATTTTTGGCGGTGCGGCCGGCTTGCCCTTAGTGTTTTATTCCAAGGTCAAATTACCCGGGCGGGAGCTGCCGGCGGATGCTTTGTGGCAGCTTGACGAGCAGGAACTGATGACGGTGGCGGACTATGATGCCATTTTACAGCATGGCTGGAAACAGTTTAGCGCTGATTATATCAAGCACCGGCTGGGAATTGATGTCGATCGCTTACTGCCGCAAATGGCCGATGTGCCGCAATTTATAAAAAACTTTGAGGCTGCCGGCTATCTGGTATTCGCTTCCACCGCGGCCATCACGGTTAATGAATGTTTGGGCGGCGGCCGGTCATTTCCCAAGTTTATGAAAGATATGTTTAAGATGCCTGATAAAGTAGAGGCTGTTTTAGATTTGATGCTGCAGGAGACTTTAACGGATTTTAGGCAGCAAATTCAGGCGGCCAGGCCGTTCATTGTCTTTCTCTCGCCCGCGCGGGGCGCGAGTGAGTTTTATTCGCCCAGAATATGGGAACGGTTTGTCTGGAAGTATCTGAAAGCCACGGTGGAGATGATTGTGGCAGAAGGCGCCATCGCCAATCTCCATATTGACGGCAACTGGGAACGTGACCTGAAATATTTTAAAACCTTGCCTAAACAGAAATGCATCTTTGAGTCGGACAGCTCTACCAACATTTACAAAGTGCGGGAGGTTCTGGGTGACCATATGTGTATTAAAGGGGATGTGCCGGCGGCATTACTGACGCTGGGTACGCCTGATGATGTGTATGATTATTGCACCAAACTGATTCATGATCTGGGACCCGGTTTTATTCTGGCTTCCGGTTGCACCATCCCGCCCAATGCCAAAGTAGATAATGTTAAAGCCATGGTTGCAGCCGCTGCCGGCAGGTGAGGCCGGCCGGACCGATCGTCGATAAGCGGTATGGAGGTTAGTGTAATCATGCATGAAGTCAATCAAGGAAAAGAACGGATTGAAAAAGCGGTTCGCAGAGAAAAAACAGATCGTACCCCGATTTGTCTGTCCGGCGACTTTGCTTTCTTCCATTATGCGGAACGCTCAGCCATTCCCGCTGATTATGTGGATAAATTCCCCTGGGCGCTGGAGCGGGCGCTTGCTGCAGTACAGCAAATGAAACACATCGATGCCGTAAGTGTTCTGGGGATTACTCCCGGCAAAGCGCTGGGCGCTGTCTGGATGTCAAAAACCAGACTGCCCGGCCATGAACTGCCGCCGACAGCCTCCTGGCAGATTGAAGAAGTTGCCTGCATGCAGGTGGAAGATTATGACGTAATTATTGACAAAGGCTGGAAATATTATCAGAAGTATTATTTTGAGCATTATCTGGGTCTGACCGAGGAAGAGCTTTTGCTGAGCGGACAATACCTGGCCTATACCGACCGGAAGCTGCAGGAATTTGGCTGCATCAACATGACGCAGCTGATGGGGCCGATTATTTACGACGGTCTATGCGCCGGACGCGGTATCGTCAACTTTACCCGCGATTTATGGAAAATGCCGGACAAAGTAAAAGCAACGCTTGCTGTCATGGCGGAAGAAATGCTGGCCGACTTCCGACGTGATTTGGCGGCACTCGCAAAACGCTGTCCCGGAGAAAGCATCCGGGTGGGGATTGCCCCGGCAGTGCGGGGCAATTGCGATTTTCTTTCCCCGGATAAATTTGAAAAATTTGTCTGGCCCCTGTTTCAGGCCGAAGCCAACGCTGTTTTAGCGGTTGGCGGCACACCGTATTTTCATATGGATGCAAACTGGACCAAAGTGCTTGATTACTTTAAAGAATTTCCGGCAAACCGCTGCATCTTTGACAGCGACGGCATGACCGACATCTATAAGATCAAAGAGGTTCTCGGCGGCCGGATGTGTATTACCGGTAATATCAGCGCAGCCCTCATGGCTCTGGGGACCCCGGAGCAGGTATACGAAGCAGCCAGGCAACAGATCGCCGCTTTCGGCCCTACCGGATTTATCGTCAGTGGTGCCTGCACGCTGCCGCACAATACCAAACCCGAAAATATCGACGCGATGATTGCCGCTTGCCTGGAATAGGACCAGCCGGGCTTAGCCGCTATTTTTAGACTACCAGCACTGAGAGGAGAATGTTCATGAGTGAAAACAAAAGGCTTGGAACTGCTTTACTGAAAGCGACGCTGTTATTCAGCAGTGTAGATGGTATGGTTGCCAGCGCCCTGATGGTGCCGATACTGGCCAATGTCGCGGCCGCCTACCCGGATGCCGGCCCTTGGCTTAATCAATTGCTGTCGTTGCCTTCCCTGCTAATGATTCCGGCAATACTGATAACCGGTAAGTTAGCCGACTATATCAGCAAAAAAACCTTGCTGCTTGTTGGGACGCTTATTTTCATTATTGGCGGCTTTGGCGGTGTTTTTGCCACCGGCATTATGGATTTAGTCTGGACCCGGGCCCTGCTGGGAATTGGCTGCGGCATTGTTTATCCTCTGGCCCCGGCCATGATCGCCTATCTGTATGACGGTCAGGAGCGGGCCCAACTCATGGGCTGGACCAATTCCTGCGGCGGCGCTGTCTCGTTCGTACTTGGTATTGCCGCCGGCTATGCCGCATTAGTTGACTGGAAATACGCTTTTTATTACTACCTGCTGTTTGTTGTCGTTTTAATCATGCAGTGGTTTTTATTGCCGAATTTTCTCCCGGAAAAAAAAGATCCGGCAATTACCCAGGCGAAACTGCAGCCTGGCGCGGCGGAAAAGCTCGGCTACCGGGTTTGGCTTACTTCCTTTGACATGCTGGTATTTATGACGGTGTCCATGTTTATTATCTTCAAGTTGGCCTTGTTCATCGTCAATGAACACATCGGCACTTCGGCCGACGCCGGTATGGCTTCGTCAGTCAATACCCTGGCCTCATTTGCCGTTAGCATGGTTTTCGCCCAAATCTGGAATAAACTTAAGCGCTTTACCGCCGTTGCCGGGTTAGCCTGCATGTCGGTCTGCTACTTTTTATTTAGTATTGCCGACTCCTACGGCATGATGATGGCGGCCGTCATTTTCCTTGGCTTTTCCATGGGTTTGATGTTTCCCTACCTCATGAACCGGGTATCCATAGTAGCCCCTGGTTCCCAGAAGACCTTCGCCATTTCCCTGTTAAGCATGGCCATCTACCTCGGCCAGTTTTTCACCGGTTTTTACACGCAGTTCGTCGACTGGTTCACTCATGGTTCGATCCGGGCCGGCTTTATGTTTGTCGCCGGCAATATGGCCATTTTCGCTCTCATTGCGCTGGTATACGTAATCTTTACCCGCAACCGGGAAGGCGAAGCTCAGACTACGGTTGCCGGGTAACCACCGGGTGATGCTGATTAGGAGGAGTTTATTGATGAAAACAGCGGCAGAACTACTGCAGGAACGTACTGTGAGAATCAAAAAGGCCATCGCACTGGAAAAACCGGATAAGACGCCTGTGATACTGTCAGGCGATGCTTTTGCCGCTCAGCATATGGGCGTAAAACTGTCTGACTATATTTCCACGCTGGCAAGATCGAATGAAATCATTCTACAATCCTGTAAAGCGTTGGGGGATATTGATGGTACCGGTGTAGCCTTTACGGCGGCCCGGGGCTTTGCCTTAGGCTTCTGCGCGAAGGTCAAACTGCCGGGCCGGGAACTGCCGGATGATGCCCTCTGGCAGTTGGACGAACGAGAAATGATGACCGTGGACGATTACGACACCATTTTAGCCAAGGGGTGGGCGGCTTTTAGCGAGCAGTACTTTACCCAGAGGCTGGAACTGCCGCTGGCGGACATCCTGGCTGAAATGAAAGTGGCCCCCCAAATGGGGCAAAATATCGCAGCAGCGGGTTATGTATTCTATAACCCTTGTGGGGCCATTACGGTAAACGAGTTTTTGGGTGGCGGCCGTTCTTTCCCCAAGTTTATGAAAGATTTATTCAAAATGCCGGATAAAGTGGCGGCTGTTTTGGATGTAATCCAGGCCGAAGCTATGACCTCCCTGCGCAAACAAATTCAGGCGGCCAAACCGCTGGCCGTCTTTATTTCTCCCGCCCGGGGCGCCAGTCAATTTTTCTCGCCCAAGCTGTGGGAACGGTTTGTTTGGCCATACCTGCAAGAGACTGTGGCGGTTGTTATTGAAGCAGGCGCGGTCGCCAATCTGCATATCGACGGCAACTGGGAACGCGATCTGGCGTATTTTAAGGTCCTGCCACGGGGGAAATGCGTTTTTGAAACCGACAGTTGTACCAATATCTACAAGATAAAAGAAGTCCTCGGCAACCATATGTGTATCAAGGGCGATGTTCCGGCAGGCCTGCTTACCCTCGGTACTCCCGATAAGGTTTACGAATACTGCACAAGATTGATCAACGACATGGGGCCGGGGTTCATATTATCCTCCGGCTGCACCGTCCCGCCCAATGCCAAGGTG
>JAEZQV010000181.1 GCA_023441125.1 Bacillota bacterium | reverse complement strand
CAAATTTATTGAGCCCTAAGAGTTCTTCCGGCGCAAGTTTTTTGATTGTCATATCGCTTTAAACCCCTTCCAGCCGTCTGCCAGTAACTGTCCGAAAGTAACATGCTTTTTCAGGACTTTCAGCATGGCTTTATCCATTCTTGCCGGCAGCTTGCCATCCACGGCAAACAGCACTTTCAGCAGCTCATTGGCCATGGCCGGGTATACGGCAATCATCCGCCGGTTGCTCATCAGCTCATGGAAGTTGGCAAAGAGTTTCATGGTCGGCGTCAGTTCCAGGGCTTCGAGTTCCCGCATATAGGCCGGGCCGATATTGCTTTCGTTTTCGTTGCGTAAGATAGCCCGGGCCGCCGCCACTCCGCTGACAATAGCCAAATCAATGCCGCGGATAATCGCGCCGGTATTAACCACCATGCCGGCCGCGTCGCCTACTACCACCAGACCGTCCCGGTACAGTTTTGCCGGCATGCCATGGTAGCCGATCTCCGGCACCAGGTGAGCGCCGTATTCGATGGTAGTACCGTCTTTAATCAAGGGGTAAATGGCCGGATGCATTTTCAGCTCCTGCAGGAGCTGGTGAATCGATGTACCATTTTGGGCCAAGTCCGGCGGGTTTAACACCACTCCCAGAGAAATGCTGTTTTTGTTGGTATAGAGAAAACCGCCGCCTAACACGCCGCCGGGACAGCCCACCAACACCCGGGCCGCGCCCTCATCGCCAGTTAGATTGAACCGGTCGGCAATCACGGTTGCCGGCAGCTCAATGACTTCTTTCGCGCCTACCCCCACATGGCAGGCGGCGATATCTTGCCTCAGGCCGGCTTTTTGAGCAATAAACGAGTTTACGCCGTCGGCGGCAATGACTACGGTAGCATAGATTTCATCGTCGCCGGCTTTGATACCGACAATTTTCCCGGCGTCTTCGATAAGTTCGTCCACTAAAATGCCTGGCGCCACCATGGCGCCCTGGGCCTCGGCCTGGGCGGCGAACCATTCATCAAACGGCGCCCGTAACACCGAATAGGACTGGGGAACGCCCTCGCCAAAGTCATAGTCGACATAGTCCATGGTCATGGCGCCGTTGGCGCCTAACATCATAATCTGCTCTCTGACCACTTTTCTTTCCAGCGGCGCTTCCTGATACAGGCCGGGTTCAACCAGTTCCAGCGCATAGGTGTACAGGCGACCGCCGGTAACGTTTTTACTCCCGGCGCTTGTGCCCCGCTCCACCAGCAAAACGCTTTTCCCGTTTTTGGCCAGTACATAAGCGGCCGCGGCGCCGGCCGGACCGGCACCGATAATTACGGCATCAAATTTTTCATCAGCTGACATACTATCCCCCCTACGGTATGCATGGTATTTACTTCTTCTGCAAGGCGGCTGTCAGTAAAGGAACCACTTCATACAAATCCCCTACGATCCCATAGTCGGCTGCGTCAAAAATCGGCGCTTTTTCATTGGCATCAATGGCGACAATCACTTTCGCATCCCGGATACCGACAACATGCTGCACCTGGCCGGAAATGCCCATACCGATATACAGTTCGGGTTTGATTTTCTGGCCGGAAATGCCGATATACCGGTCATTGGGCAGCCAGTGGTAATCTTCTGAGATGCCGCGCGTGCAGCCAATCTCAGCCCCAATAGCAGCGGCCAGTTGTTCGGCCAGACCCAAATCCGCCTGGTTGCCAAGCCCCCGCCCTACAGCGACAACCCGGCTGGCTGCCGCGATATCGGCGCCTTGCCGGACGATAGGGCAGACGTTTTGCATGGTCACGCCGTTGACATCATTATTTACTTCCACGGTTACCACCGTACCCTGACCGCCGCAGCTTGTGGCTTCGGCAAACGTACGCGGCGGGATGGTAACCAGGGCCGGGAAGGGTACCGCTTCGGTGCGTACCGCCAAACCGCCATAGATTAAACGCGTTGTTTCGACGGCGCCATTCACATAGTTTACGGTGAGCGCGTCGGTCACCAGGCCGGCCTTAAGCCCGGCTGCTACTTTAGCGGCCAGATCCTTGCCGCGCAGCGTGGCCCCGACTAACAGTACGCTGGCCTGTTCTGCTTGTACCTGTTTTTCTATGGCCGCGCTGTAGCTTTCCGGCCACGGATTGGTGCCTTGCAGCACAACTACTTTGTCAGCGCCGGCCTGCACTAAGCCCGGGGCGTCGCTTGCCGCAAGGGTCAGTACGTTGACAGGCTGCTGCAGGCTCTGTTTTAAGCTAAGGCCGGCGGTCAAAAGCTGCTTGGCGACGGCGCTGTCTTCTGAATAAATCCAAATTCCCGGCATGTTTATAGTAACCCCTTTCCTTTAGCACAGGCCTTCTTGGGCAAGGCTGGCAACTAATCTGGCAACATTATCGGCCTGGTTTGCCTCGTTGAAGATGACTTTTTTCCGGTCCATTACGTAGCCTTTGACGCTTACGCAGCGCACTTTCGGCGCGAGGTCGTCGGCAGACAGCTCGAGGTCGGCCAGTTTGATTTCTTCCGCCGGCTTTTTCGCGGCCGCCATAACCTGTTTGAGACCCGGAATCCGCGGTTTGTTGATTTCAGGCAAGACGCTGATTACCGCCGGACCGGTTACGGCTATTTCTTCGGTGCAGTCGCCCAGTTTGCGCGTGGCCACTACTTTGCCGGCGGCAACGATAAGCTTTTGCACAAAGGTGATGGCCGGAATGCCAAGCACCGCCGCCAGGCGCGGGGCGGTCTGCTGGCTGTAGGCGTCGGCGCTGCCCTCGCCGCATAGTATTAAGTCATACTGACCGATCTTTTTAATGGCGGCCGCCAAAACATTGGCCGTTACAAAAGCGTCCGCCTGGTCGGCGGCGGCATCCCCCAGCCAATATGCTTTTTCCAAGCCTCTGGACAGGGCATCTTTGAGAGATTGCTTGGCCGCTGCCGCGCCAAAGGTAAGGGCCTCCACACTGCCGCCATGCTGCTCTGCTAACAGAACCCCTTCTTCAATGGCATTTTTGTCATAATCGCTGATTTTATATTTAGCCCGGCTGGTGTCGAGGGACAAATCGCCCGCGATTTTGATGTCTTGTTCGTCCAGTACCCATTTGTAGCAGACAAGAAGCTTGTGCATGGTTTACCCCTTTCTTTTTTTGACGAAGCTGATACACCTCGCCCGTTCATTTGGTTTAATGTAATTCAGATAAAATTATTTTAGCAATTTCTTCAATCTCTACAACGACTGCCGATAAATATTGAATTGTATTTTCAATACTATCCAGGGATGTCGAAGTACCCAACACCCCCGAGAGTGTTCCATCATCTTCAATAATTGGGTAGACAATACCTTTAAGTGGCACTCCATAAGCACTTGCCGGAATAGTTCTCTTCACTACTTTTCCGGTGTCAACACACTCTTATCGCTTCGGCAAGCATGATAGCTGCTTCCAATTTTGTCATAGTTAATCTTCTCCCGACTGAACCCTACGTACGCATATGTCGAAAAACGTTTTAGTTGTTGGCAAGCAAGGCGCCAGCAATAACTTTTTCTGGAAAATCGAGTGCGTTTTCTTTAATAATTGCGCCTTTTACATCGCGGTACAGGCGAGAAGCAATCATTTCCTGACTATAGCCATAACCGCCTTCAATTTGAATGACATCGATCAGCGCGCTTTGACCGATACGACCGGCAAACAGCTTAATAATGGCTGCTTCATTAACAAAGGGTTTGTCGTTATCTAAAAGATTGGCGGCATCATATACAGCCAGCCGCAACAGATGAATGTTGGCGGCCATTTCCGCCAGCATGGTTTGTATGGCGGGGAAACTGGCGATGGGTCGACGGAACTGTATTCTCTGCTTACCATATTTAACAGCGTCCTCCATCGCCGCCTGGGCTATGCCGACGACCATTGCGCCTTCGGCTATGCTGGCAGCAGCTTGGGCTTCGGCGGCGATGGCCAGGCCTACCCCTTCTGAACCTAGCAAGTTTGCAGCAGGAATTCTCACATTTTCAAATTTCAGTTCTGCAGATTGGCAGCCTCTTAGTCCCATTTTCTCGATGGTTCTAATTGTTGATAATCCTGCCGTATTGCCGTCCACGATGAAAGCACTTATTCCCTGTGCACCAGCCTCTGCATTTGTTTGGGCAAAAACAATATATACCCCGGCAACGCCGCCATTAGCGATATAGCATTTACGGCCGTTTAATATATAGTTATCGCCTTCTTTTACAGCTACTACTTTGTGCGCACCAATTCCGGGAGCCGCCCCCGGTTCATTGAGAGCAAAAGCCCCCAACTTTTGACCACTGCATAAAAGCTGCAAAAATTTCTGCTTCTGTTCAGCCGTCCCCCAGCGGTTGATAGTATATGCTACCAGTGAAACATGGTTTATCAAAATGGCAGCGACAGCACCGCTTACACGGGACAGTTCTTCAACAATTATTGCATAACTTAGATAGCCGGCTTCGGCACCGCCATATTCACTTGACAAAAAAATACCAAGGAAATCATGTTCGGCCATCTTTTCCACAATGTCTTTTGGGTGCTCACTATTCCTATCAATCTCAGCAGCTATCGGTTCCACATATTCTTGGGAAAATTCCCGGGCGTTTTGCTGGATAAGTTGTTGTTCTTCAGTTAAAACATAACTCATGCATATTCCTCCTAATTTCTCCGGCACGGTTTATTATTTTAATAAAGCTCCTGATATAACTATTCGTTGAACCTGATTGGTACCTTCATAAATCTGAGTGACTTTGGCGTCACGCATGAGTTTTTCTACAAAGGAATCCTTGGAGTAGCCATAGTGTCCCATTAACTCTACAGCGTCTGCAGTCACGCGCATTACGACATCAGTAGCAAAGGTTTTGGACATAGCTGACTCTTTTGTGTATGGCAGCCCGGCTTCTTTCATACGGAGAACACTTCGGGTCAACTGTCTGGCCGCATCTATCTGGGTTGCCATATCAGCCAGTTTAAAAGCTACAGCTTGGTGACTGCCGATACTTTTACCATTAATATCAAGGTATTCTTTCGCGAATTTAACAGCAGCATCAAGTGCCCGCCTAGCAACACCCACTACGATTGCCCCCACAATCGGCCTGGCCATGTCAAGGGTTTTCATAGCATTCTTCATACCCTCGCCTTCTACGCCTAACAGATGATCTTTAGGTATTCTCACATTCTTCAAGATAAGCTCCACGGTATTAGAACTGCGAATACCCAATTTATGTTCTGGGGTGCCAATGATAACACCCTCGCGTTCTCTTTCCACAATAAATGCATTAAGTCCCTTTACGCCTTTACTAAGATCTGTTGAAGCATATACAACCATAATAGTGGCATAACCGCAATTCGTGGCAAAACATTTGGTTCCATTTAAAACCCACTCATCACCGTCCAGTTCGGCAGTAGTTATACAAGAACCCGCGTCGGAACCGGCACCCGGTTCAGTAAGAGAAAATCCGCCAATCTGACCGGCAACCAGCCGCCCGTAGTATAATTTTTTTTGTTCATCTGTACCGGCAACGGCCAGTGGATACGAGCTTAATCCGTTACCGCAAATAGCCATAGCAAAAGAAGTGCAACCATATCCCAATTCTTCTGCAACTATAGACTGAGTAAAGGAATCATATCCCGGGCCACCATATTCCACTGGCACTGCCATACAATTTAGCCCAGCTTTTTTTGCCTCCTCCAGAATAAATTCTGGAAACTCACCTTTTTTATCCCATTCTTCAGCTACCGGAATAATATGTTTGGCCGTAAACTCCCGGGCTAGTTGTTGTATTTTTTGTTGATCCGGGGTGAGCGTCATATCAATCATTTTGCATCAACCTTTCTGTTTTGTTTCAAGAATCGTTCGGAGTTGCCCCCATTTCGTCTGAAAAATTTCAACAGGCATAGTTTTCAGGTCAGGTGAAATAACTGGCTTAAAGTCCATTAAAGCTAATATATCTTTATCTAAGTCAATACCAGGTGCAATCTCGGTAAGCACCATTTGACCGCTTTCCAGTTTAAATACAGCCCGTTCAGTAATATACACAACCGGCTGTTTGACTTTTGAAGCGTATTTACCGCTAAAAGTAATCTGCTCGACAGTGTCGATGAATTTTTTATTCTTACCTTCCTTTTTGATGACTAGCTTACCATCTTCGGCAGCAACTTCTAAGCCACCAGCTGTGAAAGAACCACAATAAACAACCTTCTTGGAGCTTTGCGTGATGTTAATAAATCCGCCAGGGCCATTAGCACGCCCTTTAAATTTGCTGACATTTACGTTACCATCTTTGTCGGTTTGAGCTAATCCAAGAAAAGCTACATCAAGGCCACCGCCATCATAATAGTCAAATTGTGCCTGGTGTTCAACGATCGCTTCTACATTGTAAACCTGTCCAAAGTTGGGCAAGCTTGCTGGAACGCCACCAACGCCACCTGATTCTGTCGTTAAAGTTATTAAATCAGCTGCACTTTCTTCCGATACTACACTTGCAATGTCACTTGGTATGCCAACCCCTAAATTTACAACTGTACGGGGTGTTAACTCCATGGCTGCACGTCTGGCAATAATCTTGCGTTCATCCATTGGCAGTTCCGGAATACTGTCTAGCGGAACCCTAATGTCACCGGAAAATGCCGGATTAAAATATACGCCGCCGCTCTGACAAGAACATTCCACCTTAGTTGCAATAACAATGTAATCAACGAGTATGCCTGGAACTTTGACTTTTTGCGGATGAAGTGAACCCGCTTTGGCCAGATATTCAGCCTGTACAATTACAATGCCACCGGAATTGTTAGTCGCTTGTGCCAAGGGCAGGGCTTCTGCCAAAAATCCCTCTTTCTCCATAGTGAGATTACCATTTTCATCTACGGTTGTGCCTCTTATTAAAGCCACGTCAATCGGAAAAGATTTGTAGAA
>JAEZQV010000504.1 GCA_023441125.1 Bacillota bacterium | reverse complement strand
GAGGACTATAGTACCTGGGATAAACGTTTGCACGGTTCTTTTTTCGACGCGCTGCACGCAACTGTACTCGTTCCTCTTAAATCAAAACATCAGGTGATCGGCGCCTTCGGTCTGGCCTTTCTGGAACAAGAAAGAAAATTTACCGACCCAGAACTGTCTTTACTTAGCCAGTTTGCCGAACTTGCCTCTATTGCCCTGGTAAATGCAATACTGGTCTCTTCCTATAAGACGGAATTAGACCAACGCAAGCGGATAGAAGATGCCTTGCAGCAATCCCAGGCCGACAACGTAGCGCTTATCAGCGCAGTTCCCGATCCTATGTTTATTATTAACCGGGATGGTACCTTTATAAAGCACAAAACCAGCCGGAAGCAGATCCACGGAATGCCTGACAGTATATTGGGCAAGAAAGTGGACGATGTCTTCCCGGCCAATATTGCCGGCCGCATTATGGCCGGGATTGAGAAAAGCCTGCAGACCGGTGAACTCCAAATATTTGAGTATCAGCTGAGCCCTGCTGAACAAACGCAATATTATGAAGCCAGAATGGTTGTCAGCGGAAAAAATGAAGTATTGGCCATGATTCGTAACATTACGGAGCAAATCAGCTTACAATTGCAATTGGAGCATATGAGCCAGCATGATCCCCTAACCCGCCTCTATAATCGGGCCTGCTTTGAAAAAGAAATGAATCGCCGTGAACGGCTGCAGATAGAATCCGGGATAATCGTCTGTGATGTGGACGGATTAAAAATGATTAATGACTCCTTTGGCCCTGCGATGGGCGATGCCATACTCCAGGTAATCTCAGTCATTCTAAAATTATCCTTCCGCTCCGGCGATCTTGTGGCCCGGATTGGCGGCGATGAATTTGCCATTTTGCTATCATGCAATTCCGAACAGGTATTACGGCAGAAGTGCAACATCATTCTGGAAAAAATCGAGCTCTATAACGCCGATAATCCTACAGTCCCTATCAGCTTATCCATGGGCTGGGCAATTACTGCTCAATTTCCGTTTGACATGACTGCTCTCTTCAAAAAGGCTGATAACGCCATGTACCGGGAAAAGCTGCACAGACAAAACAGCGTCCGCAGCGATATGGTAAAAGCTCTGATAAAAGCGTTGGAAGCCAGAGACTACATAACCGAAGGCCATGGTGACCGCATGCAGCAATTAATGGAAGAACTCGGCCGGGCTGCCGGTATAGCCGAAACCGCGCTAGCCGATTTAAGGCTGCTGGCCCGGTTCCATGACATCGGCAAAGTAGGAATTCCGGATGACATTCTGTTTAAGCCCGGCGCTCTGGACGAACAGGAATGGGAGGTTATGCGGCAGCATTGCGAAATTGGCTTTCGCATCGCCAGCGCCGTGCCTGATTTGGATCCCATAGCCAAATTAATTCTGGCCCACCATGAATGGTGGAATGGCCGAGGCTATCCGCTGGGCTTAAGCGGTGAAGCCATACCTTTGGAATGCAGAATGCTTGCAATTGTTGATGCCTATGATGCGATGACCAATGACCGTCCTTACCGTAAAGCCATAAGCAGCAAGGAGGCGCTGACCAGACTGCGCAGCTGTGCCGGCTCACAGTTTGATCCGCAGTTAGTTGCTATTTTTAGTGACTTATTTCGCAACTGCCCCAATGCTTAGCGCCGCAAGACCTGATCAGCCGGCAATTTTTGCGCCGGCTTGGGTTGCCTGGCCACAATAGCCGCATATACTTATTTAGAATTACAATACTATCAATAGAAGCGTTTATGACCTTTTTTAACGGGAGATGGCTGATCTGAAAATAATGAAATATATCCTCTGCCTTGCCGTCTTGTTAGCCTTAGCCGCCGGCGGCTACTGGCTTTATAACTTCTCTTTCCGGCCTGCATATGCCAATGTCTTGCCAAGGAATGTTACCATCTTAGACAGCCAGACTGTTTGGCCGCACATTGAAGCTGTAAACAATCGCGCTGTTCAGAATCAGCTCAATCAGTACCTGGAAGAGGAGCTTGCCCGCTTTACCGACAGCATAAAAGAATCCAAAGCCGCGGTCCAAATCGATTACCGGGTGAATTTTAACAAAAATAATATCGTAAGCCTGACTATTACCGAACTGGTCTCCCCGCCGCGGGCCGCCCATCCAATGACTTATCTCAAAGCGTTTACCGTCAACTTAAAAACCGGTCATCTATACCAGTTCAGTGAATTGTTCCGACCGGACAGCGATTACCTGGCGCGCGTGAACGCCATTATCCAGAAACAAATCAGCCAAAAACAAATTACTTTTATCGCCGCGTATAGTGGTATAAAAGAAAACAATCAGGAGTTTTATCTCACACCGACAGCACTCGTGGTTTATTATCAATTATATGAATATACGCCGTATGTGTACGGCTTCCTCAAGTTTTCTGTCCCCTATGCAGAAATAGCCGATGTGCTGCTGCCCGAAATACATCAAGCCATTCAGCCTGACCAAACAGGCGGCTTAAACAAAAACAAGACTGACGCCCTGCCTGGCGCCAGCCTGTAACACGATGTTGTGAAATCTTACTCCTGATATGCTTACGAGCGATTCCGTAAATATTTCTCCAAAAAGGCAAATATATCGCTGTCAGGTACCGGCCGGCAGGTGAGGTATCCCTGCGTCATATCGCAATTATAGCCCTGCAGGCTCATTTGCTGTTCCGAGGTCTCCACCCCTTCGGCGACCACCTGAATCCCCAGCCGGTGAGAAAGCTGGATGATAGACTCTATCATGCCGGGAGTTTTTTCACTGCCGGTCAAATCAGCAACAAATGACTTATCGATTTTGAGGACTTCAATTGGCAACTGTTTCAAATAAGTCAAAGAGGAATAGCCTGTACCGAAGTCATCCAGGGCCAGCTTCACACCGAGTTCTTTTAACTCCAGCAATTTTTTAACACTCTCGTCCACAGCGTCCATGAGTACGGTTTCTGTAATCTCCAATTCCAAATAGGCCGCAGGCAGGCCGGTTTCCGCCAGCAGACCGCGAATATTCGCAACAAAATCCGGATGAGTCAATTGCTTAACAGAAATATTGACCGCTACAAAAAAATCCTCATAACCACTTGCCAACAGCCGTAAAGCAAATAGACAGGCATTCCGCAAAACCCAGTTGCCGATGGGAATGATTAAGCCGCATTCCTCGGCAATCGGAATAAAAGTCATCGGCGGCACAACACCATAATTGGAACTCTGCCATCTTAGCAAGGCTTCAAACCCCCGCACCCTGCCGTCATGCACATTCACAATGGGCTGATAATGCAGATGGAATTCATCGTTAAACAATGCATCACGCAAGCTCTGTTCAAGGCTTAACCGTTGAATCATCGTCGCCTGCATCACCGGATTATAATAAAGCCAGGAATTTTTTCCATCATTTTTTACGGCGTATAAGGCAGTATCCGCATTTTTCAAAATCTCATCAACATCCCTGCCGTCCCGGGGGTAAAGAACAATGCCAATACTGGCCGATAACCGGAAGCGTTGCCCGGAAATCTTAATAGCTTTCCGGGTTACTTTAAGAATCCTTTCAGCGTATTGTTCAATTTCGCCATGACCCGTCACACCGTCCAGCAATACAACAAACTCATCGCCACCGAAACGGGCCACAGAATGCGTATCCCCAAACACCGCTACCAATTCCTGCGCGAATTGAATGAGAACCTGGTCGCCGGCAGCGTGACCGCAAGAATCATTGATCACTTTAAAATTATCAAGATCAAGGAAGAATACGGCTCCCTGCAGCTCTGTCTGAGCTGTTGCCGCCAATACGCCGCCAAGCTGTTCGGTAATAAAATGCCGATTCGGCAGGCCTGTTAATGAGTCATGATAAGCCAAATGACGAATCTGCTCTTCCTGGTTCTTAAGATCGCCGTTCATTTTTTCTAATTCATCATAACTCGCTAACAGTTCGCCATGGATCGTCTGCAGCCGGGCTTCTGCCTCCTTACGGTCGGATATATCACGGATAATCGCCAGTAAATACGCTTTGTCTTCAATATCAAAACGCCCCAGGCTTACCTCTGCATCAAAGACCTTTTCACCGCATAAGTGCTGCCATTCAAACACACAGGC
>JAEZQV010000483.1 GCA_023441125.1 Bacillota bacterium | reverse complement strand
CTTTGGGATTGCCGGCCTTATTGAGATCAGTTACCGTCTCACCCTGGTACAGGGCGACCGGATAAATTTTAATTAACTCGAGTCTGGCTTTTTCAATGATTACTTGCGCCATGTCCATGGCCAGCTTGGTAGTGGCGGCATCGGCCTTTTTCACGACGGCCACCGATTCGGTCAGCGTATAGTTGCCTTCCACCGGATCAACATAATCAATCGGCTTGCCGGCGGCTTTGTCGGCCACGGCCTGATGACGCAGCCCGAAGCCGGCGGCCACTTCACCCACTCTGACCTTTTTAATCGGTCCCGAACCGGACGATTCAATGTGCGGCCCGCAGTTTTGAATCAGTTTGGCCAGCACGGCTTTGCCTTCGGTTTCGCCATATTGGCTGATAATCGCCTGCACCAGCAGCCAGGCGGTCGAGGAGTCCATGATGTTGGGAATGGAAACCAGTCCTTTGTACTCATCCTTAGTCAAATCCTTAATGGAGGTGGGCATTGGCAGGCCCTTGTCCTTAAGTACCTGGGTATTTACAAAAATGGCGCCAGTATTCGCCAGAATCGGCGTGTAATAGGCCGGATATTGGGCAACGGCCTTGGCAGCAAAGCTTACATCGGCGAACATACTGTATTTCTGCTGGGCGCTTTCGATAAAATAAGAGCTCATGGTGATTAAATTGGCCTCAATTTTGTCGCCTTCAGCCATTAACTTGCCGCCAAGTTCGGAGGTTCCCATGGTCTGCACCACATACTTGCCTTCGTAGCCGGCCGTATTGAGTGTTTTTTGCATGGCTTCCACCGCTTCCTTATCGGCGTTGGTGAAGATAACTACCTTCTGGGACGCCTGGGGTGCGCTCTGGGTAGTAGTGCCGCTGCCTGCACAGCCTGCCGCCAACAGCAGCGAAGCCGTGAGGAAACATAAGAGCAGAGTTTTGAATAATTTTCTCATAGTGACATCTCTCCCTACCTGTATTTTTATAATTTCACTCACGCGGTTGGGTGAATGTTAGCTTTTTACTGACGGCATCGCTGCCGGTCTTGACACCTAAGTTGGTCAGAAAAATCAGGATGGACAGCACAAAGATCTCGTTAAAACTGGCAAAATGCTGCAGCTCTTTGATCTTGCTGGTAACCACCGCCGTTTGGGCGCTGACCAGGAAAATGATCGCGCTGATGGTAACCATGGCGTTGATGAAATAGTAACTGAACATTTCCACCAGCGTCGAAAACGAGTTGGGGATAATCACCCGCACGATGGTCTTGAACCAGGTATCGCCCATCAGTTCCCCGGTAATCTCCCAGGCCGGACTCATTTTGGCCAGGGAGTGCTTTGCCATCAGATACGGCGTCGTAAAGAAATGGACAATATTGCAGATCACGAGGATGGCGAACGACCCTTTGAAGTCGCTGCCCTTAAACAGGAAGAGATAGGCCAGGCCCAGGACCATGCCCGGTACGGTATTGGTCAGCATCGAGCAAAAATCAATACTGACTTTAGCCGGCTTGCGTAACCGGGTACGCACATTGATGACGGCTGCGCCGTAGGCCAGAATGGTTCCGGCCACCGCCGTCCCCAGCGCCGTCAACAGCGAGTTTTGGTAGGCGTCCGCTAGCGGCCGGGAAAACAGGGTGTTCCGGAAAAAACCGGTGGTAAAACTCATATCATAGGGAAAGTTAGTGACAAACGGCGTAATGAACATGACCAGAAAAATCAGCACGATGGCCGCCACCATAGCCAGCGAAGCCACCAGCAGCAGCCTGTCCCGCAGTTTGTTTTTGGTCACATCGCTAACCGAAGTTTTATTGTAGTGGAAGTTAAAGCGCTCCAGATAAGTAAGAAACAGTACGCCGATTACCGCTGGCGACAGCATCAGCATGGCAATGGCCGAACCATTATTGAAATTGGGCAGCGCGCCCAGCATTACCTGATACAGCTGCGTGGCAATGACACTGTAGGTGCCGCCCACGGAAGCCGGGATGCCGAAATCGGTGAACGTTAAGATAAATGTGATCGCCAGTGCCCCGCCCAGTGTGCCGATGAGCGGCCGGACCACCGTGTTGAGGAAGCTCCGCAGAAAGCCGTCCCCCATTAGTTCGGCAACAATCATAAACTTCTTGTCAATGTATTTAAAGGAGTTATCGAGGAGCAGAAACGCCGGCGGCAGGGTATAAATAACATAGCCGATCAGCAGCCCGTTAAAACCGTAAATGGTAAACAGCTCCCCGCCAAACCATTTGGTGAGTAATCCCTGTTTTCCAAACGAATAAATGATAGCAAAACCATAGGTAATCGTCGGCAAAAGCATAGGCAGCAGGATGCCCGTTCGGATGGCGGCTTTCAGCGGCCTGGCAATATGGGTGCAATTGACGGCATAAGCCAGCAGAAAGGCCAGTACGGTGGTAATGAGCGCCGTCACCGCGGAAATAAGGACACTGTTTTGGAGCGCAACCACAAAATCCTTATCGCCGGTAACCGCCCGGTAATTGGCCAGCCCGATACCCTGTCCGGTCTGAAAGGACTGCAGGAGCAGGGTAACCAGCGGGGTTAGCAGAAAGGCCAGGAAGAATACGGCGACCACGCCGTAAATAAACTGGATTTCCCGTTTCTCTTTAAACATGACATCCTTCAAACAACTGAAAAATATTGTCCCGCTTGATGCGCAGCTGGCGTAAGATAAACTCTTCAATAAAACTGTTGCCGGGCTGGTGGATAACCTGCCGGGGAGTCCCGAACTGGGACACCTTGCCCTGATCAATAATCAGCACCCGGTCCGACATGGTCAGCGCCTCTTCCGGGTCATGGGTAACGATGATGCAGGTCAGGTTGTACTTTTTGGTCAGCGCTTTAATCCGGGCCTTAATGGTTTCCTTGATGACGCCATCCAGCGCGCTTAACGGTTCATCCAGCAGCAGGATGCCCGGCTTGGTGGCCAGCGTCCGGGCCAGCGCCACCCGCTGTTTTTGGCCGCCGGAGAGCTGCTCCACCGACTTTGTCAAATGCGGTCTTAACTCCAGAAAATCGATAATCCCGTCCAGCTCCGCCGGACTAAGCAGGCCCGGCTTGTTTTTCAAACCGTAGACAATATTTTTATAGGCATTCAGGTTGGGAAACAGCGCATAATCCTGAAACACAATATTAAAGCCCCGTTCCTTCATGGATACCCGGGTTATGTCCCGGCCGTTATAGATAAGGGCGCCGCTGTCCGGCGGCGTCAAACCCAGGATAATATTGAGCAGCGTCGTTTTGCCGCTGCCGCTGGGTCCCAGCATCGAAACAATTTCACCGTCGGCAATCGTAAGATCAATGCCGTCCAAAACAACTTTTCCGGCAAACTGCTTATGCACGTTTTGCAATTCCAGCAAAGTACTAACCTCCCACAACCAGCCTTTGTTTGCGGCCCGGTTTATCTTTACTATACACCGCCCGCGCCCGGTTATTGTTAAGAACATGTTATGAAATCATTAAGGCATCCGCATTTTTGACTAATTTATTATTAACTTATGACTATATTATTAACAATAGTTGACACTATCTTGATATATTTAAAATGTTAGCCTTGAATATTGTCAGGCTGTACGCTATACTTGAAAAAACAAAGGCTGCAGCGAGCCGCAGGGAGACAGGCATGCTACCAAGCGAACGACAAAAAAAAATCCTGGAGCTGGCAACCACCAAAGAGGTTGTTACCATTCCGGAATTAATGAATACCTTCGATATATCCATCGAAACGGTGCGCCGTGATTTGTCCATTCTGGAAAAGCAGGGCGCCCTTCAGAAAATATACGGCGGCGCCAAGATCAAAGAAGCCACCTTCTATGAGCCGGCCATGGAAAGCAGAATGATCGACCAGTTGGTGCAAAAAGAAGCCATCGGCAAAAAATGCTGTGAGTTTATTCATGACGGCAACTGCATCTTTATCGACAGCGGCACCACCACCTACCATATCGCCAAACATCTCACCCATAAGAAAAATCTCACCATCATCACCAATTCCATTCCGGTCATCAATGAATTAATGGCTACCGACTTTGAAATTATTATTATCGGCGGCAAGATCCGGCATAGTGAGCGCTCAGTCGTCAGCTACGACTACATCTTTAACTTTTCCCAGCTCAACATCCAGAAAAGCTTTATTTGCGCCAGCGGCATCACGGTCGAAAACGGCGTTTCCGATTTCAATATGCAGGAAGCCGTGACCCGCAAAATGATCATTGAACGGTCCAAGGAAGTGTTTGTGGCGGCGGACAGCAGCAAATTCGACAAAGACGTCACCATCAGTATCGCCGGCCTGAACAAAATTGACTACATCATCACCGACGCCAACCTTAGCAAAAATACAGCAAATAGCTTTAAGAAATGCGCCACCAGACTTATCCTGGCCGACAGCTAAAGAGGGCTTAAGACAGGGGGACAGGTATGATAACGCGGGGACAGGGATAATGTTTTAACTCATGGCCTGCGTCTGCCCTCCTAAGCTTTACAATCCACTGATGTTTCCTGCAGTTACTTTACGGAAACACAAGGATTATCTTCGATATAAAACCGCCAGGGGTGCTCCTTGGCTTCCTCAGCATAATCAATGCCTACGCGCTTGGCAGCGATAATATTGAATTTTTCCTTGTCGCCTGTGGCTACATACAGCCTGTCGCCGCACAAATCCGCTCCATTCAGGCTTTTATCAATTGCCAGGGCTTTGCAGAGTTTGCCCGGGCCGTTAGTCAGGTTTTTTATCTGATTTTTTGTCAGCTCGGCATAGGCCTTGTTAAACCTGTTTTGCGCGATCAGCTCAAGCCCGCCTGCCGGTTCTACGGCCCTTAGCAGCACAGCCTGCGGATTTCCCGCTTCCCTGGTGACAATATTAAAGCAATAGTACATGCCGTAGACCAGGAACACGTAAGCAAAGCCCGGGCCTCCGTACATTACCTCGACTCTTGGCGTCCTTTTGCCGCCATAGGAATGAGCCGCCTTATCGGTAACTCCCATATAGGCTTCGGCTTCCACAATTTTTGCGGCCACCTTTTGACCGTTTATCTCGTGAACAAGCACCTTTCCCAGGAGTTCTTGGGCGACTATTAATGAATCTCTATTATAAAATTCCCTGTCTGTTATTTTCATCTTATACTGCTCCTCTCAAGATCAGCGCTTATTGATTGGCCTCTTAATTTTATCACAACTCACCCGGATATCTTTAATTTTTTAAGGCATGACTATTTTTCCCTTGTCAAAACACATCTCTCTCCCCCCTGTTTCTATATATGAAATAACCCTGCGGCTTTATTTCCGCGGGGTTATTTCCTGCATTGTTCCTCGTCCAGATACTATTCGGTATCTGTTGCTGATCTGCGGCCTTTCGTGAGAAATTACTGCCTTACAACTACTATCTGTTTTTTCTCAGAAAAGTAACCGTTTCTCCGCCTATGCCCCAGTTATCGGTATCCACCTCATCAATTACAACAACGGTTGTCTTGGGATTTTTTCCCAGCACGTCTGCAAGCAGTTGCGTAGCCCCCTTGATCAACAGGGCCTTTTGTTCCGGTGTAGCTCCTTCTTTGGTAATACCTATGTTTACATACGGCATGCGGCATCACCACCTTTCCTGTGATTTTTCAGTGTCATCAGGGACAACAAAGCAAATAATAAAATCATAACCGCAAAGAGACTGGGAGCCGAGATGCTGAAACTCTTTTGCAGATACGCCGCCACAATAGGGCCTATAATCTGACCTAAAGCATATACCGTTGTCAGTTCGCCGATCGCCTGCCTTTGGGCCGCTGGTCTCATTTGCGAGGCCAGGGTAATTGTCAGGCTGGTTATCCCCATAAAGGTCCCGCCAAACAATACACCTCCGGCCAGAGCACTACTTTGACTGGGAATTGCAACCGGCAGAAGAATTCCCAGGGCCTGCAGCCCGTAAGCCAGCCTCAGGCTCGCTTTTATACTTGTCTTTCGGGCAATTTGCGCCCAGAAATAAGTTGATAAGGCAGCCGACAAGCCGATTAATACCCAGCTTTGGTTGGCAATATGACTGAGTTCCGGCATGGATGTTATCATCTGCACAA
>JAEZQV010000482.1 GCA_023441125.1 Bacillota bacterium | reverse complement strand
AGCCTGTACCGTATTGATTAAAGACCAGCGGCTTTGAACGGGTATGCTGCAGTTTTACAACCGACATGCGCGCTTTGGTTTCTTCCAGGTATTTTTCCAGGCCGACGACTTCGTCTTTGGTAAACCGTCTGGTTTTGGGATGCAGTTCGCCTGATTGATAAAATTTTTGGGGCACTTCACTGCACCGGGACGGATAATATTTCTCCAGGTCGCCATTGCCCAGCCGGTCCCGCCAGCGCTCGACATCCCAATACTGGTCGCGGATATGCCCCCGTTCCACTCCGGCTGAGGTTTTATCTTTAACCCAGTCCAGGATGAGTTCGGTTATTTGTCCGAGTTTGGCGCCAATATGGGGCGAAACATAGCGATAGTCATAAGTCGCCGTCATGTCGATTTTTTTCTTTTTGGTCCGGTTGGGGTCCGGCTTGTAGTCACGGTCTTCCACAAAACAGACAACCTCTTCCACCGTTGTTCCCGGACCGAAGCCAGCGTCAAAGCCTAGTTCGGCTGCCAGTTCGGGACGGATGGCCATACCGCCGATGCCAATATTGACTCTTTCGCGAATGCCTGCGGCGTCGGCCAGGTCGATAAACCGGGCCAGCAGCTCGCCCACTCCGTACCCCAGTGTCCGGCTGAGCAGTAAGGTTTCCACATCCTGGTGGCCGAGGATGTGCTGAACGATTTCTTCAGCCGGTAAATCAGGCTGCAGGAGAATGACCTGATGACCGGCCTGTTCCAGTCCTCGGGCAATCATTTTAAGACCGATATCATGCACCGGGTCAATTGGCGCCAGGAGCACTTTTTTCATTTGGCTAACACCTCTACTTTCGCTCCGTGTCGGGTACAATCCAGCTGTATTTGTCCGCCGGCCTGTGAATATAGGCGCGGCCTCTTACGCGGATTCCCGGCCCCAGGTGCTGCGCAAAAACAACGTCGACATCCGTCAGGCCCCATTGCTTGAGCAAGCCCAGCATTAAACTCCGGCCCTGCTGTTCATTGTCACAGACAAAAAAGGTTTCTACATCCAGGGCATCCATTACTTGTTCCAATGGCTGAATCATTGCCTGCCTCCTTTGCGCATAAGGAATAAAAGGGTGATACCGCGTATCACCCTTTTATTACATGGTATCTCTGCTAATTAGATTAAACCTATTTACATTAGAATAACGGCCACAAGGGTCGTAGCGACAAACCCGATTATAACCGGCACAAAGTTCTTGCGGGCCAGGTCGATGGGATTGACGCCGGTAATGGCTGCGACCGGGATTAAACCCCAGGGGATAATGGTACCGCCGCCGGTCCAGACGCCGGCAATTTGTCCCAGGGCCGCGAGCGTTGCGGTATCAAAACCGGACTTGCCAAAGGTGGCGGCGACACTGCCGACCAGCGGCAGCGGCGAGAAGCCGGAGCCATCAAGGCCGACGACAATACCTGTTGCCAGAGTGACCACCGCAACAAAAACCTTATTGAGCGGAACGGCTTGTGACAGGGCTATCCCGAAGTCTTCAAGAAAGCCGGTTGCCGTTTTATCACTTAAAATGGTTTGAGCCAGTTCACCTTTACCCAGGAAGAAGAATCCCCCGATGATAATAACCGGCGCAAATATTTTGATACCAAACATAAAACCGTCCCGCACAAAGTCGGTGATTTTTTCCAACCCTTCCCAGCCGTATTTAAACATGGTTCCCAGGGCCAGGATCAGTACCGCTGTCCCCCCCAGGAGAGCGGTAGCATCGCCGCCTCTGAGCTGCAGCATCCACATGGCCACTACGTCCAGGAAAAAGGCGACAGGTGTTACCACCGCCAGAAAATAGGATACACCGGTAAGCTCACGCTTGATTTCTTTGCCAATAATAGTTTCCCGTTCGGCAGCATGCGACTCGGGATTGTTGCGGATATCTTTTTTAATGACAATATAGGCGGCAATCGTAGTTACCAGGCCCATGGTTATCGCCAGGGGTATGCTGGCCTGAATAACCGGACCGGGATGGGCAAAGCCGGCGGCTTTGGCGGTAATGGTTGGCGCGCCCTGAATGACATAGTCGGTGGATAAGCCAATGCCGTGGCCAAACAGGTTCATGGCCATCGCCGCGCCCATGGCGGAAAGTCCGGCCCGCACCGCTACCGGAAACATGATGGCGCCAATGAGGGCCGTTGCCGGCGACGGCCAAAAGAACCAGGATGCCAGCATCATGGCAATGCCGATTACCCAGTAGGCAATATCGGCATTGATCATGAGTTTGGCAGCCGGACTCATGACCAGATAGTCGGCACCTGTTTCACTCAAAAGCTTTGAGAGGGCAACGATGAGGGATATAATGACGATAATCCCCCAAAATTCTCCGCCGGCAACGATGAGCGCATTAAACAGACTGGTGATGCCGCCGATAAAGCTTTTCTTGAACAGCCAGCCCACTGTCAGCAAACCCAGGATACATGGCACCAGCGGATCTTTACGCAGGCCCATGACCACGATGACTACGCCAACCCAAAAGAGAAACAGCCAGTGGACGGACGTCAGCGTTACGGTCATCCTGCGGCCCCCTTAGTAACAGACCTGCCGAATACACCGCTTAAGCCGGCCGTTTCCACCCGCTTCTTAATTGCCTGCACATCGGTGGTGTATAAGCCTTTTTCCTGCATACGTTTAAAGTATTGTGCACCCGAGAACGTGTACTTAAGCTTCAGGCCGTCTTCGGTTTGCATTTGTTCACGGACATGGGCAATCGCGTCGCCAATCGCCAGGGTTTCCGGCAGCACCAGCGGCTGTTGGCCGGCAGCCTGGCGGACTGCGTTATGGCCGGCAAGCGTACCGGTAACGATCGCTTCGGTGTGTCCCACCAGCAGACCGGCTTTCTCGCCGCCGCAGAACAGGTTGTCCACACCTTGTACTTTCAGGGCGTTATCCCGGGGGGATAACGCGGTAAAGCGCATGGAGTTGCCTACTCCGCCGGCATAGGGATCTTCATAGCGGGCGCTTTCGAAACCGGGAATTTTGCGAAGTTTGTCCAGCGGATAAAACGGTGACATAAGCTTGGCATGGCCGGTGTCCAACAGAATAATATTGTCGGCAAATTCTGGGAGGGCATATTGCTGACAGGCCTTGATGGACAGCGATTCGGCTTTTTTTAAGCCCTCCGGGATAGGTACAACAACTACCCCCTTGCTGTTCAGCTCCTGTACAATGTGCTCGGCCAGGGAATCTTTATGCAGTTTGCAGGAACCGCTCATGGCCCCCAGGCTGCCATCTGCCTTGCGACCGATCATTTCCTGCACGCCGGCGCGGGCCGCCACACTGATTCTCGGCCCAAAGGACGGACAGCGGATGATGCACATGACACAGCCGTTGCCGTACTTGCTGCACTGGCCCTGCGGGCCGGCAGTGCCTGTGGCTTCGACAAACACATCGCCGTAGATTTCGTCATCTTTATCAGTAATCACCGACTTTATTTTCTGACCGTCGATGGTTATATCGCGTACCCGGGCCATCAGGTTGTATTTGACGCCGTAGTGCTCCAGAACGCGCCTGATGGCAGGTTCAACATGGGCAACGTCATATAAGGTTACATGTTTGTGGCCGGGAAATTCAATGTTTTTATGGCGGGCCACTTTATCGACCGCTTCGAATATATCGCCGCCACCCAGTGCAATTGCTTCTTCGGTAGCGGTAAAGCGGCCATTGTTACGCATAATGCCGCCGACCAGGCCTGTCCCCAGCAGCATATCCGCCCGTTCGAGCAAAATTACTTCGTCAGCGCCGGCTTTTTTGGCGGACACGGCTGCACTGCAGCCGGCCCACCCCCCACCAACAATAACAATTTTAGCCATGAGGGATACCTCCTGTTTCTGTTTTAGGCAATGCCTGCATATTTACAAGTAATTTCAATCAGGCGGACCAAACCTTGAATGGCATACCGGGTAACGTCTTCGAGCAGCTTATTTTTACTGTCAACAGTGGCCAGGCCCGGGGAAATATAAATGTTGCCGTCATAAGCGACTGTCGGAATTACGCCCATTTGCGCCATACCGGTCTGGAAGATATTACTGCCGGCGTACATGTCTTCAATAGAGAAGATGGGAATGCCCAGTTCGCCGCCTTCCCAGGTTTTTTCGTAGTTGACTTCGACGGCTGTTGAGTTATAGGATTTGGAGATCATGATGCCGTCTTTAAGACGGGCGGGCAGGTTAATCTTGGCAAACTCTTCCTTGATGATTCTTTCGAGAGCATCAACCGGATCGGTCAACACTTTGGGGTTGTCGCGCAGCACCTTAAGGGCCTGAATTTGGCTTAACAGTGCTTCTTTGCCCGGATCAAAGGTTACATAGGCGGCTTTGCCATAGGATGCAGTCGTACCGTACCGGTCACCGTGCACGCCCATTGCCCGGCGGATGGGCACCATGACTTCTTCCCGGCCAATGATCAGACCGCTGGTAGCCGCGCCGGTAGCCTTGTCCATACTGTAGATAATGACGTCCGCCCCGTTTTTCAGCGGGTTACAGCCTACGAAAGGCAGTCCCCAGGCATTGTCGATCACATACGGGATATCGTAAGAGTGAGCCAGATCGGCCAGGTATTTTTGCAGGAGGGGAGTACCCTCTTCATCTTTAACGGCATAGCCATAGCCCGGAGTTTCATAGCCCAGGCTGGTGATGCCGGTCAGGAACGGAGCGTGAATGCTGGCATGCTCACTTAAAATATCAAGGGATTCTTCAGGATCGACGCCGGTTAACAGCGGTACCGGATGGTATTTGATGCCATGGACATCATACCGGGCGCCGGCCAGCGGAACGATAACGGTATCAAGATTGTTTTGCCTTTTGCCGTAGAAGCCGAGTTCGCCGGCCGTGGTGCCGCGGTCACCCAGTATGTCTTTATACCGGGCCGGGAACGGGCGGCCGTAAGCGCCTTGATGATGTAAATGCTTTTCGTAGGGGGCTATATACCGGGAGCGGTAGTTATCACCGCGCCCCATCATGGGCGGGCTGAAGAGACTGTCAAACGTTACCCACAGACCGGCCTCACAGGTTGACACCGGGGCCGCGTCAAATTCATCGCCATAGACCGATTTTACCAATTCACGGATATCGTCTACCAGTTTAGCCAGCGGAATGACTTCTCTGGCGCCGTGTTCGCTGTACTCCATGATGTCATCGCGCAGCGGGGCCGGGCAGCCGGAAATGGCCCCGGTTAGACCGAACTTGCCTCTAAGCTCTTTGGGTATGTTAAGTTCATCGGCGGCCTTGCGAGCATCGGCATAGATGTTAGGAATATTTTGTTGTAAAGCGCGATACATCTGGAATTTGAATTTGTGAGTGCTCATGGTTGTCCTCCTTAATATGGCTGTATGTTGGCTAGCTGCTCATTTTTGCTGTTACTTAACTTTGACAATCATTTCTACTTCCACGGCCGAATCTATGGGCAGTTCGGCTACCCCCACCGCGGAACGGGAATGTTCGCCGGCAGGGCCAAAAATGGCGCCAATAAGCTCGGAGGCGCCATTGACTACTTTGGGCTGATCGACAAAGCCGGGCGCACTGTTGACAAAGCCGACAATTTTGATTATTTTTTCAATGTTGTCAAGCGAACCCGCGACGCCCTTAATAGCGGCCAGGCAGTTAATGGCGCAGGTCTTGGCGGCCTCATAGCCCTGTTCCACGGACAGTTCTTTGCCAAGTTTGCCTTTAAACTTAAGTTCGCCGGCCACCAGGGGGATTTGGCCTGAAGTATAGATATAGTTGCCTTCCTTAACTGCCGGGACATATACGGCCAATGGTTTGGCAGCTTCGGGTATCGTGATGCCCAGTTCTTTTGCTTTTGCCTCGTAACTCAAACAGATCCCTCCTCAGCTGAAATGGGTTAACCAATGATAACTTCGTCGGCGACAGACAAGCCGATGTCTTTACCGGGGTTTTTGTCGCCATGTAGGACGATATTCAAATGATTAGGCATGTGTGTTTCATCATATCCCGCAATCTTGCCGACGACTTTGCCGCCGATTGTGACTGGATCACCGGCTACAATTACACCGCCCTGAGAAACTTCAAAAAAGCCGACATAGGCAATCGTATTCACTTTACTGCCAGGCTGAGCGGCTTCAGCGGTACCAATCAGTTCGTGAATTTCCGTTTGGCGCAAGGCCCTTGAAGGTGGTTTAATGAGTTCCAGCCCGCGATTTTCATATACTCCGTCCAGAACTACCACCAGCCGGCCCATGACAGGTTGTTTGGCGTAATAGGGATTAAAGGCGCCGAACATATTGCGGGCATAAGGGTCGGACACGCGCTTAACCTCCTTTCAACACGGAATAATGTTGCAATTCTTTTATATTGTGCCGTAAAATACTGCAAATATGTAATAAACAAAAAACCTGTCTGCGTTGGTTCGCAAACAGGTTTCCTGTGGTATATTACAGTATGATTGCACCTTGCCGGTCAATCTGCAATACTTGATATTTTGCTTTTACCTTGTGAATTGCAAAGGCTTTGACCATAGCTTGTCCCACCTCGTCCGAATTCTCGGCGGTGTAAGCCAGGAGACAAGGTCCGGCGCCGCTCAACGCCGCCCCCAGCGCTCCTGCCTGGCGGGCTGCCGCAAGTACCTGGGCCATGCCGGGAATAAGCTGCTGCCGGTAAGGCTGGAGCAGCCTGTCTTCGAGAGCATGGAGCAGCAGTTTGAGTTCGCCGGTGGCAAGGGCGCCAATCAGCAGAGCCGTACGGCTGACATTAAATACGGCATCGGCAAATGGTACCGTTGGCGGCAATACTTTCCGGGCTGCCCGGGTAGACAGGTTGAATTCCGGGATAACGGCTACCATGGAGAAATCGACAGGCGGCAGAAACCGTAAGTAGCGAGCATGGCCGCTGTCCATGATACTGACAGTGATACCGCCGAAGATGGCAGGCGCTACGTTGTCAGGATGCCCTTCGATGGCGGTCGCCATATCCAGTAGATCAGTTCTGCTAAGCCGGTTGCCGGTCAGTTCGTTAGCCGCCACCAGGCCGCCGACAATAGCGGCTGCGCTGCTGCCCAGCCCTCTGGCCAACGGAATTTGATTGATCATTTTTAGTTTAATGCCCTGAAATTGCTGGCCGGTTTTTTCCATAACCATTGCAATGGCTTTGACGACAACATTAGAGCCGTCGGCTGGAATGGCCCCCGCACCTTCACCCGTTACTTCCAGGGAAATGCCGGTGTCCTGGGTTACGGTTAGTTCCAGGTCGTTGTAGATGGTGCAGGCTATACCGACTGCGTCAAACCCCGGACCGCAATTGGCCGTTGTTCCCGGCACACGGACTTTTACGGTGTTTGCCATAATATCGCCACCTTTAGCTACTATGAAATTTGCTCAGCTTCTACTCTGATTACACTACCGATTTTGCGGACGATGGACATGCCCAGTAAGGTGTTGATGGCCAGACGAATATTTTCGTCAGATACCCGGTAGGTAATGAGCACCAGTTCTGTGGCCCGCTCTACTTTGCGTTTTTGGATGACAGAATGCAGGCTGACCTGCTGAGCGCCAAAAGCGCCGGCAATAGCCGCCAGTACACCCGGCTTATCCTCGACCAGAAGGCGGATATAGTATGGCGATTCCGTTTTGCTAACACCATATATGGCTTTATGTTCAAAGCAAGTGCACAAAATCCGGCTGCTGACATTATGCCGGATGTCCCGGGCTACATCGATGATATCGGCGGTTACCGCGCTCGCCGTTGGCAACTCTCCGGCCCCACGCCCGTAGAACATGGTTTCGCCTACCGCATCGCCCTTGACAAAGATGGCGTTAAAAACATCATTGACAGCCGCCAACGGGTGCGTTGTCGGCAGGAAGGCCGGATGAACCCGGACATTGATACCCCGGTCGTCTTGTTTGGCGACAGCTAACAATTTGATGACAAAGCCAAGCTCGCGCGCATATTCGATGTCCTCAATCGCAATATTGGTAATTCCCTCAATATAGACATCATCAAGCGTCACCCGGGCGCCAAAACCAATGGAAGCCAGAATGGCGATCTTCCGGGCGGCGTCATAG
>JAEZQV010000493.1 GCA_023441125.1 Bacillota bacterium | reverse complement strand
GGATGATCCTCGCTGACGACAATACTATAGGTAAGTTCCCGGTCATGCAGTACGGCCCGCCCGCCTGTCAGGCGCCTGACAACAGCCACCCCCGCCCGGCGGCACGCCTCGATATCGACCTCAGCCTGCGCCTTTTGAAAGTAACCCAGACTGACTGCCGGCGGATTCCAGCCGTAAAAACGGATTGTCGGCGGTACGCTGCCGGCCGCGTGCGCTCTTAAAACGGCCTCATCCACCGCCATATTATAGGCCGCAGTGCCAAAGCCGCTGGTAATCATTCGCCATTTCATAGCGTCCGCCTCCGTTGCCTGCTATGCTGCCCGGCTACCATAACCGGCCTGCCTCGGAAAGCGCCCGGTCCGTTTCAGCCGGGGTCAGCGGGCGTGGATAGTTATACATGATTTTGCCCGGACGTTCGTTATAATACGGCCGGTTACAGCCGCTGCAGCCGCTGGTTTCGAACGCTTTGCCGTCGGCTAAGAGCCTTGCCAGTTCACTGGCCGGCAGCTTAATGCCTGTCAGTTGGCCGGCCCGGAATTGGAACACGCCGGAGCCGTACCCTTGTTTTAAGATGTAGTGGGCAATCTGCAGCCGCCGGTAATGGCCGACAGCCGGCGGCTGCTTGGCGGCCCAGGCGGTACCCCGCACCGGCGTGAAAGCAAACAGCCCGACGGTAATCCCGTTAGCCAGACAGGCAGCGATGGTCGTAATCATCTCCTGTTCGGTTTCACCCAGGCCGGCGATCAGATGGGTGCTGACCCGCCCGGGCAACTGAGCGGCGCAGGTCAGCAAGAGTTCCCAGCGCTTTTCCCATTGGTCGCCTTTGGCCTCCCGGAAGATGGCGGCGGTGGCCGCATCCAGGGCCAGCGAAATACGGTCGGCTCCCCGGTCAATTAATTCCCGGGCCTGCGCTGCCGTCTCCACGTCGGTGGAAATGCATACCGGCACAGAGCCGGCCTGCGCGAGGGCCGCCAGCGCCGCCACCCCCGTCTGCCAGCTGTCCTCACCCTTGACAATCTGCAGACAAGCCCGCTGCAAGTGACCCTCGCGGTAGGCGGCGGCAATGGCCTCAGCGGCTTCCTGGCCGGGATATTCCGGCCAGGTAACCCGCGACAGCATGTCGCTCCGGGCGGAGCTGTCCTGCGACTGGGCGCAGAACCGGCAACGGTTCCGGCATTTCTCGCCCAGCATAATATAAGCCGTTGTCGGCAATACATCGGTTTTAAGCTGTTTCTTGCCAACAGCCGCGGCCGTGCCGGCCGATAGTTTCCATAAACTCATAAGGCCCAGCACACCTCTCCCCGGGTTACAGCCAAACCCAGCTTATCGGCCAGTTTTACAGCGGCCGGGGCCGGGTTGACCACGCTGTCAAAACCAATGCGGACAGCCCACTTATCCAGTTCTTCCCGATAGCGCCCGCCGGGGCGCATGCACCCCAGGCTCAGCGGGATATCGGCGAACAGGAGCCGGGCATGACTCAATAACCGGGCCGTCTCCTGGAGCGCGGGCGGCTGCCTGTCGGCGTAACGGGTGCCGCGCGTCGGCATGAAGACGATAAAAGTCAGCGCCTCGGCCCCCAGTTCCCGCAACAGTTCTAAAGCCTGGTATTCGCCGCTGATTTGGCCGCCCTTGAGGCCAATGCAGATATGCGGCAATACCCGTACCCGGCGCCTAAGAGCCTGGTAGCAGGCCACATAATCAGCGGCTGTCCGTCCGGTGCCGAATACTTCCCCAATGGTGGCATTATCGGCGACAAAATCGAAGGATACGCAATCGGCCAGCGGCGCCAGCCGCTCGATCTCCTGCTCGCTTACCAGACCGACATGCATGTTAAACCGCCGGTGCTGTTTGAGTTCCGCCAGCCTCGCCAGATGTTCGCCGACGGGCACGGCTCCGTCGGCTTGGCAGCCGCCGCTAACCAGCCAGCTGGCACTGGCATCCGCACCGGCCGAGGTTATAGCCGCCAGCGGCTGCATGTGCTGTAAATAATGCCCGCCGCAATGAGCGCAGTTAAGCTCACAGGCGGTACCGGTCACGCTCACCGGTTTGGTCTTGTGCGGGTAGGCAAAGCGAATGGTGTCCGGCAGCGGCAGGCGTTCTACCCCTGCCATTTTACCACCGGTTTGCGGGCCGCCGTGGCCTCATCCAGCCGGCCGACCACTGTCGTGCGCGGCGCACCGGTCACCAGCGAGGCATCCTCGGCTGCTTCCGCCGCAATCCGGCGCATCACGGCAATAAATCCGTCCAGGGTCTCTTTGCTCTCGGTTTCCGTCGGTTCGATCATCATGGCCTCCTCCACAATCAGCGGGAAATAGATTGTGGGGGGATGATAGCCGTAGTCCAGCAGGCGCTTGGCAATGTCCAGCGTACGGACGCCATAGTCTTTTTGTTCCCGGGAGGTAATAATGCATTCATGCATGCAGAACCGGTCAAAGGGCGCATAGAAATGGCCTTTAAGCTGGCTAAGACAGTAGTTGGCATTCAATACGGCATCCTGACTGGCCGTCTTCAGGCCGTCCGGCCCCATGGCCCGGATATAGGCATAGGCCCTGACAATCACCCCGAAGTTGCCGTAGAACGAATGAATTTTGCCAATGGAGAGCGGTCTGTCTTCCTCCCAGCGGTAAGTATCGTTGTCTTTAACGATAACCGGCAGTGGCAGGAAGGGAATCAGTTCTTTTTTTACGCCAATCGGGCCCGATCCCGGCCCGCCGCCGCCGTGCGGCGTACTAAAGGTCTTATGCAGGTTAAAATGGACGACATCAAAGCCCATATCCCCGGGACGGGTAATGCCCATAATGGCATTGGCATTGGCCCCGTCATAATACAGGAGACCGCCGGCCGCATGTACGATGTGAGCAATTTCTTCGATATTCTTCTCAAACAGTCCCAGCGTGCTGGGGTTAGTCAGCATCAGGGCCGCCGTATCCTCACCGACCGCGGCCCGGAGGGCTGCCAGATCAACGGCGCCGTCGGCATGGGATTTGATCTCGACAATATCCAGGCCGCAGACCGCAGCAGTCGCCGGGTTAGTGCCGTGAGCCGAATCCGGGACAATTACCTTGGTCCGGTTTTGGCCCCGGTGCCGGTGAAAGGCGCGGATAAGCTTAAGACCGGTCAGTTCGCCGTGGGCGCCGGCCACCGGCTGCATCGTGACGGCATCCATGCCGGCGATTTCGGCCAGATATTGTTCCATATTGTAGAGCACTTCTAAAGCGCCCTGTACAGCTTGACTGTCCTGCAGGGGATGAATCAGGGCCAGGCCGGGCAGACGGCTGACATCTTCATTAATTTTGGGATTATACTTCATAGTACACGATCCCAGCGGATAAAAGCCGGAATCCACGCCAAAATTGCGCCCGGCCAAACCGGTATAGTGGCGCATCAGGTCAGGCTGGCTGACTTCCGGCAGCTTGGCCGGCTCCTGTCTTAAAAAGGCAGCGGGAATCAGCTCCTCCACCTGAGTGGCCGGCACATCACAGGCCGGCAGGTCCAGGGCCGTGCGGCCCGGCTTGCTCAGTTCAAAAATCAAGGCTTTTTTCTGATTCATAGCATCGCCCCCAATCCGGCCGCCAGCCGGTCAATTTCCTGCCGGGTCCGTTTTTCCGTAACTGCCAGCAGCATGCAGCCGGCCAGTTCAGGATAATAGGCGCCTAGGTCGAGTCCGCCGATAATTTTATCCTGCAGCAGCCGGCGATTGATGTCGGCAACCGGCTTGTTCACGCGGACCACAAACTCTTTGAAGAACGGAGCGGCAAACACGGCTTCACAGCCGCGGTCAAGCAGCTGCCGGCAGGCATAATGGGCTTTTTGCGCGCACTGCTGCGCAACCTGTTGAAACCCCTCTTTGCCGACGGTATTTAAATAGACCGCGGCTGCCAGCGCGCACAGCGCTTCATTGGAGCAGATATTGGAGGTCGCCTTTTCCCGGCGAATGTGCTGTTCACGCGCCTGCAGCGTCAGCACAAAGCCGCGGTTGCCGGCCTGATCGGTCGTCTGGCCGACAATGCGTCCCGGCATCTTGCGCATCAGTTTGTCGGTGGTGGCAAAAAAGCCAAGGTATGGACCGCCAAACGCCAGCGGAATCCCCAGGCTCTGGCCTTCTCCGACCACAATGTCGGCGCCAAGTTTGCCGGGAGCTTCGAGCAAGGCCAGGGAAACAGGGTCAACCGCGGTAATCAGGAGCGCCCCCTGCGCGTGGGCCGCCGCGGCTACGGCGCCGATATCTTCCAGGCAGCCGAAGAAGTTCGGTGTCTGAACGATGACAGCCGCCACCGTTTTGCCCAGCTTGCTCGCCAGCTCGGTGCTGTCGATCTGCCCGTCCGCATAACCCAGTTCGACCAGTTTATAACCCCGGTCCACGGCATAGGTCCTGAGAACAGTACGGTAATAGGGATGAACGCTGCCGGCCACCAGCAGTTCGCTGCGCCCGGTGGCTCCGGCCGCCATCATGGCCGCTTCGGCCAGGCCGGTGCCGCCGTCATACAGGGAGGCATTGGCTACCGCCATACCGGTTATTTCACAGATTAGGCTCTGGTATTCCCATAAGGCCTGCAGATAGCCCTGGGCGATCTCCGGCTGATACTGGGTATACGCTGTATAAAACTCGGATTGCCTGAGCACATGGTCAATGACGCTGGGGATGTAATGGTCATAGGCGCCCGCACCGAGAAAACAGGCATACTCTGCCGCATGGGCATTTTTTTCGGCCAGGCCGGCCAGATGCCGGGCCAGTTCCGGCTCCGATAAAGCCGGCGGCAGCGAGAGCTGCCGGTTAAGGCGCAGCCCTGCCGGAATATCGGTGAATAAATCGTCAATCGCCTTTACGCCGATAGCCTGCAGCATTTTCTCCCGGTCTTCGCCGGTATGAGGCAGATAGCTCCGCCGCATATCAATGCCCTCCCTCGGCAACCAGCTTCTCATAAGCTTCGCTGTCCAAAAGGTCTGCCAGTTGCGCCGCATCGCTCAATTCCAGTTTGGCAATCCAGCCGTCGCCATACGGATCCTGATTGATGGTTTCGGGAGCATCGGCCAGAGTTTCATTGACGGCGATCACCTTGCCGGCTAACGGCGCATAGATGTCCGACACGGCCTTGACCGACTCCACTACCGACAGTCCCTGATGGGCGTCCAGTTCGGCGCCTTCCTCCGGCAATTCCACGAATACCACGTCACCCAGTTGGGACTGAGCGTAATCGGTAATGCCAATTGTGGCGGTATTGCCCTCTACTCTAACCCACTCATGATCTTTGGAATACTTGAGTTCCTGCGGAATGTTCATTATAATTACCCCTTTCTTTTATAAAATGGTTTGGCTGTCACGGTGGCGGGAACCTGTTTCCCGCGGATTTCTACGGCAAACCCCTGACCCACTTTCGCATACTCGGCCTCAACCAGGGCCAGACCGATGTTTTTCTCCAGCGTCGGCGCATAGGACCCGGTGGTTACCGTCCCGATCCGGCGGCCGTCGGCCAGTACCGGGTATTCGGCCCGGGGTATGCCCCGTCCGGTCAGAACAAAACCAGCCAGCTTGCGTTTAAGACCGTTTTGCTGCTGTTCGGCCAGAATTTCGCGGCCGTTAAAATCACCCTTCGCCAGGACAACGAATTTGCCCAGACCGGCTTCCAGCGGCGTAATATCCGCTGCCAGTTCATGCCCGTATAACGGCAGCGCTGCCTCAAACCGCAACGTGTCCCGGCAGCCCAGACCGGCAGGCGCCAGCCCCAGTTCTTTACCGGCCGCCATCAGGGCTTCCCAGAGATAACTGGCCTCCTCCGGCCGGCAATAGAGTTCAAAGCCGTCTTCCCCCGTATAGCCGGTGCGCGAAAGCATAACGGTTTTGCCGGCAACCCGTGCTGCAGGGAAAAACCAGTAATATTTAAGTTCCGCCAACGGCGCATCGGTCAGCTTGCCTAAAATGGCGGCCGCCTGCGGTCCCTGCAGGGCCAGTTCGGCGGTCGAGGCCGACAGATTTGTCAGTTCAACCTTAAAACCGCCGCTGTTTTCCCGCAGCCACTGCCAGTCCTTGTCAATATTAGCTGCGTTAATGACCAGGAGATATTCCTCCTGGCTGTATTTGTAGATTAAAAGGTCATCCACCGTGCCGCCGTCAGGGTAACACATCGGCGTATACTGCACCTGTGTATCCGCCATCCGGGCCACATCATTGGTCACCAGCTTCTGCAGAAAAGCCAAAGCCTCCGGTCCCTTGACCAGTACCTCACCCATATGGGAGACGTCGAATAAGCCGGCTTTTTCCCTGACAGCCTGATGCTCCTCCAAAATGCCCGCATATTGGATCGGAAGCAGCCAGCCGCCAAACTCAACAATTTTCCCGCCATAGCGAATATGGGTTTCATAAAGCGGCGTCTGCTGTACTGTCATACAAATCATCTCCTTCGCTTGTTGTTAGGATACCCAAGGTACGAAATCATCCACTGCCACTATGTAAACAACAGCGAAAAGTGGACAAAATAAAACAGAGGCAAAGTGGATTGATTCCCTTTGCCTCTGTCCATTGTACCTGAGAGATTTGCCCTGACAGGGCTCCCCATCGGTGACACCCGCCCAAAAGCGGCTGTGCTCTCCAGAGTATAGTCCGGTTACAGTCCTTTTGCCTGAGAGTTTGACAAAGTGCTTACTCCTTCGGCGCCGCCCGCAGGCGATCTCTCCTATAACCATCATCCTGACATTATTTGATTGTTAAATTAATTCTAACAAAGGAAAAGAATGGCTGTCAATACTTAATTTTACTTAATCACATCGACGCCCATATAGGGCCGCAACAATTCAGGCACCATTACCGATCCGTCTGCCTGCTGGTAGTTTTCCAAAATTGCGGCCACCGTCCGGCCAATGGCAACGCCCGAGCCGTTCAGGGTATGGACAAACTCCGGCTTGGCCTTGGGCTCACGGCGGAATTTAATTTCTGCCCGGCGAGCCTGGAAATCCTCAAAATTAGAACAGGACGATATTTCGCGATATGTAGTAAAGCTGGGCAGCCAGACCTCAAGATCGTACGTCTTAGCCGAGGAAAAGCCCATGTCGCCGGTGCATAAAAGCATCGTCCGGTAGGGCAAGCCCAACAGTTGCAGCACTTTCTCGGCATTCAGCGTGAGTTTTTCCAGTTCGTTATAGGACTCTTCCGGCAGACTGAATTTAACCATCTCTACCTTATTGAACTGATGCTGGCGGATCAGGCCGCGGGTATCCCGGCCGGCCGCCCCGGCCTCGGCCCGGAAACAGGCGCTGTAGGCAGTATAGTAGAGCGGCAGGTCTTTGCCGTCCAGAATTTCCTGACGGTGCAGATTGGTAATCGGCACTTCGGCCGTGGGGATGAGATAGTAATCCAGCCCTTCCAGCTTAAACATATCCTGTGCAAACTTGGGTAACTGCCCGGTGCCAGTCATACTGGCTTCATTGACGATAAACGGCGGGAAAAACTCAGTATAGCCATGTTCCCTGGTATGCAGATCAAGCATAAAGTTAATCAGCGAACGTTCCAGCCGGGAGCCCAGTCCTTTATAGAAAGTAAAGCGGGCCCCGGTTACTTTGCCGCCCCGTTCAAAGTCGAGAATTCCCAGCTGCTCGCCCACTTCCCAGTGCGCTTTCGGTGCAAAAGCAAACTCCCGCGGCGTACCCCAGCGGCGAACTTCCTGGTTATCGTGCTCGTCCCTGCCCACCGGCACAGTCTCACTGGGCATGTTGGGGATGCTCATAATAATAGCGGCAAGGGCCGTCTCGACCTCCTTGACCTTGGCGTCAATACTGCCGATGCGGTCGCCCACTTCCCGCATCTCCACAATCATGTCGTCGGCATTTTCACCGGCTTTTTTCTTTTTGCTGATTTCCTGGGAAACAGTATTCCGTTTGTTTTTCAGAACTTCTACTTGTGCCAGCAGTTCCCGCCGTTCTTTCTCACGGCCGATAAACTCCGCCAGGCTCATGGCTGATCCCCGGTTTTTCAGGGCCTGCTCCACCTTTTCAGGGTTGTCCCGGACAAATTTAATATCCAACATGGTATATATATACCTCCTTAACGTAAAAAAGCCTCGTCCCCTTACATAGGGACGAGAGCCTTCTTTGCTTCTCCCGCGTTGCCACCCTGATTGACTCTTTAAGTCCGCTCGGCACGCATAACGGGCGTGGACCGTGCGGCTCTTCACCGCATGCTCAAAGGGTGGATAACATAACTTTGTTACCGGCTCGCACCTGCCGCCGGCTCTCTGAGAACCTGAATTATGTCTTGCCCTGTCATTGCAGATAGCTATATTAACTATAATTTATATTATGCAGTATAAAATTATACATTATTCAACATTATTTGTAAAGTACTGGCAGCACAAACATCCCCTGCAAGCTATCAGGCGTGCGCCATTTCCAATTGACCGTAATCTGCACGGTGGCCGATAAAATCAATAAACCACCGGCTGATTGTCGGGTCAAACTGACTGCCTGAACAATCGGCAATCTCCGCCAGTGCTTTGGACACGCTAAGCGGTTCCCGACGGTAACAGCGGGCGGTCGTCATGGCATCAAAGCTGTCACACACGGCCAACATCCGACTAAAAAAGGGGATTTGCTCACCGGTCAGCCCTGTGCCATAGCCTTGACCGTCATAGCGCTCATGATGATGACGCACAATCTCGGCCACCTTCTCCAAGCCGTCCACTTCCGCCAAAATACTGGCACCAATTTCCGGGTGCTGTTTGATGATCGCAAACTCTTCTTCCGTCAGCCGTTCCGCTTTGTTTAATATGTGATCAGGCACACTGACTTTACCGACATCGTGAACGATCCCGACAACATAGGCCATTGTAACATCTTCGACAGATAATTCTACATACTCGGCAAAACCGGCCATCAGGCGGGCCACATTTTTGCTGTGCTCAATTGTATAGCTGTCGCGCTCGCCGATTACTCGGCAAAACGTTTGAATTACGCTCATACATATGAGTCCTTTCTTCGGTATGGATGCAATTTTATTAGCAATGACACTTTTATTCTATATGTCAGACGCAAGCAGCGTCAAGAACAATTTACCTCATAATTACCATAAAATTAATTAATATAAAAAATATTCTTGCAATAATTGGCGAGAAAGGAGTTCGCGGCTCTTGCGCGAACTAGGTAGTGAGGTGAAATCTATGACATATAGCACGCACGAGCACCTGGAACAGGCGCTCCTGGCCTGTACTGCCTGCCCGCTCCGCCGTGACGCCATCGGCCCGACCTCCTACAATGGCTCGCCGGCCAGCCCGCTGGCAATCGTCGGGGAAGGCCCCGGCGGCGTCGAGGATGAGTATGGCGTTCCCCTTGTCGGCCCTTCCGGCCAGTTGCTGGATAAGGCCCTGGCCAGTGTAGGCATTACCCGCGATAACGTGTATACCACCAATGTCGTATATTAATCACCGGGCAAATTGTGAGGTAGCGAATATGTATTCTACTATTTCGGAACTTGAAAGCGCAATCTTATCTTGTGAACAATGCAATCTTTGTCGAGAGAATAATCACGGGCCTACGTCTTATAACGGCTTTGTTCAAAGCCCCCTTGCGATTATCGGAGAAGGACCTGGTGGTGTCGAGGATGAGTATGGCGTTCCTCTAGTTGGTCCTTCCGGTCAATTACTGGATAAAGCTTTATGGAGCGTTGGCGTTACAAGGGACAAGGTATACACATCAAATATTATAAAATGTAGACCCAAAGGAAACCGAACCCCAACCACAGAGGAAGGAAAGCTTTGTGCGGAAACTTGGCTTGATAAAGAAATTGAATTAGTGAAGCCAAAGGTTATAGTCGCTTTAGGGAGTGTATCTATTCGATATCTGTTATCACCCACATCCCGCATTACCAAGGACCGTGGGAAGTGGTTTGCCACTAAATATGATATTCCATCTATGGCTACCTATCACCCGGCTTATCTCCTGAGGCTAACCGGCAAGGATTTGGTCAAAGCCAAGTGGGAGGTATTTTACGATCTAAAGGCCATTGTGGAAAAATGTCAGGAACTGGCCCCTGACTATACTTTAAAATCTGAAATAATGCCTAATTTGCTCGATATTTATAACGAATGCAAAATCAATAGGTTAAATAAATTTGTTATAAATAAATAGATGAAACCCCCGGCAAATTTAGCCAAGGGCTTATTTTTATCCAGTTTTCCTTTTCGTCTTTGGCTTTTTCTGCCCATCAATAGCCTTTATGCTTGCCTCCAAAGCAGCCATAATATCAATGACCTTGCCGACCGGCTCTGTTTGTTTTGCCCCGATCTGTGCAGACTCGGCTTTGCGATCTATCAGTTGCATGACTGCTTTGTGGTATTCATTCTCGTACTGCGCCGGGTTAAACTCTGTTACCAGCGATGCAATCAGCTGCCGGGCCATGTTAAGTTCTTTGTCTGTCAGTGTGACATCGCCCGGTAGAGAAGTTTCCAATTCTGCCGGCTGTACAATTTCATCGGCAAACAACATTGTTGATAACGTCAGTGCACCTTCTGCCGGACGGATCGCCGCCAGGTACTCTTTGCTACGCAATACAAATTTAGCTATACCAACTACGTTAGATTCGCCCATGGCCTGCAATAGTAGAGCATAGGCTTTCTGTGCACCTGTCTCCGGCACCAGGTAATAGGCAGTGTCGTAGTGGCGCGGATCGATCTGATCAAGTTTTACAAAATCGTTTATTTCAATAACTCGGCTTGCTACCGGCGTGATTGCATCCATGTCTTTTTCATCTATGATAACATAACGGTCAGGTGATATTTGGTAACCTTTGACGATATCCTGTTGCTGTACTTCCGCACCGTCGGCACCAACCTTTTTGTAATTGATTCGGCTATAGTCAGATTTGCGAAGTTGATTAAAGCTGATGGTTTTCTTTTTGGTGGCCGAATACAGCGCCACCGGAACATTGACTAAACCAAAACTTAGCATACCTTTCCAGATAGGTTTCATGGCTGCACCGCTTCCTAGATATAGAAATAAAGCTGCCAAACGGCAGCTATTTTAGTTTCATTATATCATCATTGTGTAAACAGGTCAGGCGGTAAGTTTTGGCTATTTGCTGCCCCGGGAATATGTCTTTCGTAGATCATCAATACCTATCCTACTCCACTCTGTCCCACATCGTGAGCAATGGAAAGTTTCATTAATAATGTCAGGCTTTTCGTGATATCTTGCCAGCATAGTCATGCAGTTTTTGCAGGTGAAATCCCATGCCGCAGTAAGCCTGCCGATACCAATCAGATAATTTAAATAGTATTCTATCTCTGGTTCGTTTATGTCAGTTCGCTTATATATTGCCAAAGCTCTAAATCCTTTTATAAACGGCTTATCAAATAGGTTTTTAATCGCTAAGTCAATTTGGCTATTATTCATTTGCGCCTCCTATTTCCACATGCCACTTTTTGTCTACCTCATTGTAAAAAAGCACAACCTCTCGATTCAACACCCTGCATATGTACCGCATCCCCCAGCCGCCAGCTTTGAGCGACGCCGCCGGTCGGACGTCTAACAGTCGATCAACCTCAAAATTACGCCCGTCTGGCCAGTGTAGGCAGAGGGGTTTTATTTTGCCGTCTGGGTCGTGATAGGCTGTTACGCCTACAGATATCTTGTGCTTGTTTTCCATTTTGCGCACCTCGTAGAGAACATTCGTTTGGTTATAGTATAGAACGCGTGTTCGAAAATTTCAAGCGGGAATAAAAGGAAAAACCGCTCGGGCGAGCGGCTAAGGATTATCCTGTTTATTTCTATGTCCCCATAACCGTTTTGCTGCTGCCGGACTAATCAGCCAGCCTAGTACAGTTTCTACGGCTTCATCTTCTGTAAATCTGCCGGACTTGCAGGCTAGAAATACGTTTTGGCGGGCTAAATGATATTTTTCTGCGGCTTGCGTTGTGGATAAATAATCCCTTAAATCCTGTAATTTCATCTTATTTCCTCCGGGTATAAGCATATCCACCCCATGCAGCGTGAAAAGTCTCCCGTCCATATCATTGCCTCCGGGAATATGTTTGAACTTGCCTCAATCCTGTCTGCAATATATGGCAGCGGCGGCATTGCCGGTCTAATTTCCGGCAATGCGCTTGCCTGAGTAGTAAACATCATGTCCCACAGCCGTCCCTTATCAACCTTAGAACATGCAGAGGTAATGATAGGGATTTTATTCCCTTCTTTGTAACCAAACAGAGTAACCAAATAACCTATAGTATCTGCTGTTATTTTAACATTATAATTACCATCCATTATGTCACAGCCCTCTGGTGCCTGTGCATTACGAAATATTTTATATAGAATAAAATATAAATCTTTACCAACTTCGTGTGGGTATGATTTACGGCAATGCCCTGTATTGATCGTTATATGATTGATATATTTTACTCCCATGCTTCCGAAAACTCCTTATCCGCAAACATTTCAGCCAGGCCAGTTATTTGTTTTAAGCGCAATACTTCATCTGGTTCCATGCCAAGTTCTTTAGCTATTTTTTCTTCACTCCAATTACGTCGGGATAAGTCTTGTATAATCGCGCTCATGCCGTCAACAGAGTGTTTGCCCCTGGCCCGGTTGTGACGGATGGTGGATGCCATCCGGTCTGCTTTATCTTCGCGGTCATGATTAATTAAAACAATCGGTAAATAACCATAAATTCTCTGATAAATATCATCACATTCGCGTCCGACTCTATTGCGGTGGAATCCGTCTACTACTTCGCTGTGTTCAATACTACCAAAGGCAACAATAGGTTGGGTATAGCCATCCTCTCTGACAGACAACTGTAGTAGCTTCATTTCTGGTGGTGCTACACTATTGGGGTTATAATCGTTAGCAAAAACATTGTCGGCTGGCACCCATTGAATGCAGTCAACCGGTTCATTCACGAATGGGCTAATTTTATGCAATTCTCGGCGTACTTCATTAAGTGCCATTATCTTATCTGGCATTTCCATGCTTTTAATTTCGCTAAGCAATGATTGTAAATTTAATAACCCCATGCCTGCCGCCTCCGTTTCATGACTTTTTTGTACCGTTCATATGATTCTGATTTTGTTTGACTGAAAGATAGCCCTTTACACCAATAATCATTACGCAATAATGCCTTGCAAATTCTTCTCCATGACGGTACTTTTTTATTAGCTTCATCCTCAGTTGATGCTTCATCTGGTATTCCTCGGGGATATCCCCTATCTTCATACCAATGCAAAAACACTGATATTTTATTACGGAAATGCTCCTGCGTCAGTCCCGGCATACTTTCCAGCAATAGCATAGCAAATGACTGCCATGTATGGCCCGGTGGCTTCGCTATTTTAATATTACCAAGGATGTTGCCGCGTTCCTGGGCATAAAGCGCTCCACCATTAGCGCCATTAACCCTCGCAACAATTTTAGCCCATGTTTCAGGCTCTATTAGATGGAATAACCACAGCCCCTTGCGCTGATCGTCGCCATAAGGCTGGCAAATACGCTGTTGATGGATGGATAACCCTGCTTTATACATGTAGTCATAAAGTTGATTATATGACTTACCAAACTTACCGTTATATATCCAAATATCTTCTGTTTTCCAATCGTATATAGGATAAACATTAAATAATCCGTCTCCACACCAGGTGGTGAACCGCTTGTCTTTAAACATGCTTTTGCGCTGTGATGCTATAGTGCGCCAGCGGTTAAGGCTTTCATCAGTTCGAATACCTACAAAACATGCGCATGCCTTGCCTTGACCATACCAATGCCCAAATGCCGGAACAAATTCTTCAAATTCCATGTCATACTTAAAAAACGGAAAGTAATTGCGGTCGGTGATTGCGTTAGCAGGCGGCTGCCGCACCCAGTCAACATTATCGCCCCAGCATGTCCATTTAGGCTGATACTGACTTACTGCATTACGGAGGGATAGCGGCAGGCAAATCCAATAAGGTTCTATATGGTCGCTATATAAATCAAGCATATGTTGAATATGATCAATTGTTAGCTTGTATTGAGCTTCAAGGTCAACTATTAATACCCCGACTTTTCTGTCGCGCTTCTTTGCTTCATTCACAACCAAATGCAGCATAACAGAACTATCTTTGCCGCCAGAGAACGAAACATATATTTTAGGGAAAGTATCAAACGTCCAGGAAATTCGTTCTCTTGCGGCGGTTAAAACGTCTACCCCAAGTGGTCGTTTACCCAAAGTTGCGCCTCCTCCCGCGTAACTCGCCACATTTCGCCGTTTTCCACATAGATAAAATATCTATCTGTTGATTTCCAAGACTGAGGAGAACTAACTTCATAGAGGCCATCTTCCAAGAAATAATGTTTATATATGCCGCGCGTTCCGACACTATTGGCTTTTGAGTAATCTTTTTGTCCTTGCATAAATTCCCGTTCAACATAGTTGCCGTGCATGTTTTTAACTTTCGCTACCCATGCCCTTGATGGGCGTTTGCCAAAGAATAATTCAGCCATAGCGGCCTGATTCCCGTTCAGGCCGCTTATGTTTTCACCTATGGATTCTATACTTAAATGGTAAACCATCTTAGTGTCTCCTACAGTTTATTCAATTCGCGCCATTCATTATGTAACTGTTCGGATATTTGGCGTAATTCTTCAATATTAGTGCCTCTTTTTTGTTCTCCGTCCCATCTTTCGGTTCTATCCATGTATAACCACTTTAGCGCAGGTCCAGCCCACTCCTTGTTGTCTCCAAAGGAAACATATACGATCAATTCCTTGTATCCTACGCATTGTCCTGCACCGACCTTGACTTCAAATTCCTGTGTTAACATCGGTTGGTTTATTGCCCATCCAGTTGACATCGTGATTTTGTGATCACCAAAATTAGTAGTTTCATGCGCTGTTTTAAGATAGCTTTCAAGTGCGCTTAAATTTTCTTTTTTCTCATGCTCTTCGGGCTTTTCCCGAAAAAAGCCATTAAAAATATCTTTTTCTGTCATTGTAATTACCTCCTTGTTTTTACCTTATGATTAATTATAACATTACATTGGTAACGTGTCAATGGTAATGTTATAGATAAAAATAAAACCGCACCCCGGAGGATGCGGCAAATGTTGTTCGCACATCAATTCAAATTTGAAATTAGGCGTATCTACCGGCATTGCTATGACCGAAAATACTAAACCGCTATCGGTGTCCTGATATGATATAATTCCTGCGGCATTGAGTGCCCTAACTATCTCCATATGTGTGTCATTATTAAGATTAAGTTTCTGGATTCCGCGAAGTAGAACGAGCATACTCCCTCCCTCTCCCCGGCTACTGCTGGGGTTCTTTCTTTTTTCCGAACTACTGAAAACGCAAATAAATATCCAGCAATTCACTATGTACTTCCCGAAGTTCCTCTGCAGTCATGTCGGTCTTGTCAATGGCGACCGTCAATTTACGCGCTAATTCCTGCAGATCCATATGAACTATTCCGCGCTCCTGGGCCTGCCTGCGTTTGGCTAACTCTTTATCCATGCCTACCCCTCCCGCTTTTTCCAAATTAATTCATAACCCAATACATCGGCAATTCTTAGCACCTTCCAGAAAGGAATTGTGCCGCTGCTGATCTGCCGGAGTAAGTTGGCCGGTAGCTCCGAACTACCGAATTTCTCATTTAGTCGCCGCGCTGTATCGGAAACGTTCGATCCGGCACCGGCGATTTCCCTTTTTATACCGTGTTCAATAGTCTGTTTTTCGTTATCATGTATCGGTTCTGTTTTTGGCATCTTGTCACCGCCTGAACTGTTTTTCTCATTATAGCATATACTATCAACTTTGAAAATATTTTATTAAACTTTGATATAAATTATATTGACTTCTATGTAAAAGATGATATAATTATAATCAAAGATAAACAACGGAGGCGGTAAGGATGACAATAAAAATAGATTATATCAAGGGCAGCAACAAAGGTACGATAGCAGATAACGGCAAAGACGAGAACAAAGAGTTTGTAGCTGTAACCGCTGGCGGCAGCAAGTGGTTTAAAAGTTTCGAGAGAGCAGAGCTTTGGATTACTAAGACAATGGGGTATGCACGGGCCTAACAGCCAGCACCAAAATAAGTGGTGGGTACAGCCCACCGAGTGAGGGAGGAAGGGAAATGACTGATAGACAAAGATTATGGGAGATCGAAAAGAAAACATATAACGCGGCCTTAAAAACAAAAGTAGTTCAATATCTTGGCTGTACAATCAAGTATGAAAATCCTGCCGGTTATGGTTACTTTACAATCAATACACCTTTTGATTCCTATATCAACCACGAACAGTATGGATCAGTCGCTGAAGCTAAAAAGGCAATAAAAAGAGTGTCAGATAAAATGAATGGCAAATTCTAGCCCTGGCCTAGCCGGGGTCATACTGGAAGGAGAAATGAAATTGGCGGCAAAAAAGAAAGTTTTTCTTGGCGCTGGTGACAACATGATCGGAGTAATGACGCTCAAACAAGCCGAAGAGATAGCCAAGAAATATCGTTCTACCATTAATGGACAGCAGGCTAAATACACCATATTCGATGCAGGTACGCATTACAGAATTAACTATTATTATATAGTCTAACGCAGAGTGCCAGGGCTAACGCCCTCAGAAAGGACGGTCAAAATGAAACGGCTCACCGAAAAGCAAAGTGATGAATACTGGAAAGTCCGCACCAGCAAATGCGATACAATAATCCTGCATTGCAGCGAAAAAGAAGTCGAGGAACTATATCATAAAAATAAAATAACAGAGTACATTCCCTTGCGATTTTACGAATACGAACCCGCCTGACGATGGCCTTTGGTACAGGCCGAAATGCCCTCCGGGGCATAGCGGGAACCCGCCACGAGGCTGGCGTGCATGCTGGCCCTTTACATAGATTGTTCTTTGATAAAATAAATCAAAAAAGCCACCTACCCTTTATGGGCAAATGACTTTATCCATTTGTTTTGAACCTGTTGATCAGTTTTCCGGCGTCAACAACAATACAATATCAACTATATGCTGGCGATGCCACCAGTGACCTTACCTGAGTTTAGAAGGAATGAATATTTTTGTATTAAAAACATATTGTAATTTATGGAAATGATGATATTCTTTATTTAGAATATTATTACTTGAGGTGATCTTAAAGTGTCATTTAAAAACTTATGGCTCTTTATTCGCCAAAATCCAATTAAAATCTTATTTCCATTTATCGCTTTTCTTGTAATACTTTGGTCAATTACAATTATAATACCGAAAGATTATCTAGAACATACAAAAATTTTTCTGGGAATATTTACTACACTAAGTGCACTATTAGCAGGAGTTGTAGCAATATTTCAACTAAAAATCAATTATCAACTCAACTCAGCAAAATTCGTAACAGATTTACATAGAGATTTCGAATCAAGGGAAATGCTTGAATGCCGACGTCAACTCGCTTTAATTATATTACGCCAAGAACAAACAATCACTTTTGCCGATGACAGGCCCTTACAGTTTTTTGAAACTCTTGGTATACTAACTAACAAAAATAGTTTTGATTACTCTGAAATCTGGAATGATTTTTCGTACGAAATAGTTTATTACTTTTTAGCGATGACCGCGCTGGACACACCACACACGAATACGTCATGGAATGAAGGAGTCATCACTGCAAATAATTATTATATAAAATACTTCAAGCGTCATTATTTGTGTGAGATGAAAAACACCGTTAAACCTCCATCTACATTATATGAGAATTTTGAACGTCTCTATAGAAGAATAGAAGAAGATACTGCTAGTGCTGAACAGATAAAAAATATTAAGTCTGGAGGGGAGGAGTGTATAGTGCGATTTCTGGTAAGTGAAATACGGAGAGCCGATCTCATGTGCGGACCGCTAAATAAACGAGAAATTATTCAGATATCATAAATACCATTTATTCGATGCCAATCAGAGAAGCCTGCCGCCAAATAAAAAAAAAGCCCGTCCCCGGCCAATGGCTGAGAGACGGGCCTTTGCGCATATTTAGTAAATCTTACTTTCAATAAATCACTTACCATTTATGAAACATTATTAAGTATTTCCGGCTTAGTATATAGCGCAACACAAAAACTTTGAATTTTTTGTCGATTTTTCATATAGTAATAATTAAACTCTTTAAGTTCCTTTATTCTTGGGTCGTTAAGATTTTCGAGCATTTTCTGTACATCCGTTTTATATATTGATGGCGATATTACATATATTGTTTCCATGCCTCTATCTAGGTTAAATTTAATACGTTGTGCATGAGGGCTTAGTCCAAACGCCCCAAAAGTTTCAGCCTTGGCTATTATTACTACTCCTACTTTAATGTATCCTTTATTAAATACCAGATGAATTTCTTCTCCTATTTCTTTTGTTGCCACTTTATGTAAATAGTCAATGAAATCTTTCGTCTGATTTCTCACCCTATCATCAGAGGCCGTAGGATATAATTTTTTACCTAGCTCTAAAAATTCACGCAAAACAACTTGTGTGAGCATACCGCTTTCATCTAAGCAAATAATTTTATCAAATAAGTCCTTAAGGTCGACATCATCACCTAATAATGGATCTAATACTTCACAATCAAAATAATCGAGACTATTATCAAACCTCGAAAGAATTAGACGACGAGTTATTGCTAAATCAGTAGATTTTGCAACTTTATTATCTAAATAGCGTTTGGCTTTAGGCATTACACCTTTTTCTACAAACTCCTGTATTGCAACTACTATATTTTGTGATTGATTCGAATGGTGTCGCATTCGGACTATAATTTGATTATCCTTAATAAATTTCTCCCTATTCGCTTCCTTAACCCATTCAATCTTGAGGTCAAAAGGAGCTATATCTGGTAACTCTTTATTTAGATCCTTTGATAACGCAAGTACTTCACCTCTAATATTATTAGCAACTGCGTTTTTCTCAAAGTACCCAAGTGTATCACTTAGCCATCCACTTAATTTACCATGCCATAAAAAGATTTTCTCTGGATTGGTTATAAAAATATATAGTATAAAAAGCAGTAAAATAACGGGTAAAGAAAATCCTAGCCCCTGCAGCGCATTAAATAGCTCAGTCATCTGTTATCACCCCGCGGGCAACTAACTTTTCATAGCAGCGAGATGCAGAGCAACACACTTTCACGCCCCCATTTTCCGGATAAATACATTGAAAGTTGTCAAGGGTCACTATGTTCCCACAGGTAGCGCAGGACATTCTGCCAGCCTTGATCTTTCTCAAATATCCGATTGAATCAAGGAATCTTTCTAAATCTTCATCATGTACAGCTTTTAATACCCCTTGCTTCATTAAAACCACCCTTTGCTTTTCCGAAAAATAGTTTCGGATATTTTTACATAATTTTACCATGTTTTCACCTCTATTTCTATATCGGTAGATTCTATTTATTTATCTTCATATTCATTCCCATTTTTTGCAAATTTAAATACCTCATAATTATCATCTTATTTATTTGAGAAATACTTAATTAATAGTTATTTTAAAAATAAATCTTATCTATATCGAGCATTTAGATGCACTCTGTACCGAGACAAAATAAACTACCTCCTATTCTTTATCCGTACATAAAACTATGATTCTAGATAGGTATAAACAAAAAATAAAATAGGCTCATCCTCAGTAATTGAGAGATGAGCCTATCACTATTGATGCAATGCCAAATACAACGCAGCCCCAGCAAACAAATTCCGCTGCCAGGTGAGCCTAGTTTTCTCCGCTTTGACCTCTTTCTCGTACTTGTCTAAGGATTCGTTGGCAGTCCGTAATGATATCTGCGCTTGTTCTAACTCGATCTTGGCTTTGCTCGATTCTTCCCGAAGCTGAGTCAACTGCTCCTGTAGCTGCGCTAACTGATTCTGAGATTCGCTCAATTTGTTTTTGGCTGTCGCTAAGTCCGCTTTCGATGTTTCCAAGTCGGTCAATAGCTGACTGTTGAGCGCTGCTAGTTGCGTCAAGTTGGTCTCTAATTGCGTCAGTTCCTGCTCGCTGATCTGATACATAGCCGAACAGGTACCAACCGGCAAAACCAGTAAGGACAACACAAGCAATAATGAACATAGTTTTTTTAGCAATGGGAATCACCCCCCTATCTTCCAAATGGTCCATAACCGTATTCCGGCACGCCGTAAGCGGCTAAATTAATAGCGGCTACGTATTGGTATGTTGCCTCTGCCCGGTTAGCATAGCCGACAGCATACT
>JAEZQV010000487.1 GCA_023441125.1 Bacillota bacterium | reverse complement strand
GTTCAGGGCTGCGGGGCAACTGGAGAAAGTCAGCTTGTTGGAGCAACTCGACCGGGAAATAGTAAGTATTTATTGCTGCGGTCAGGTGTATGATTATCTCTACGGTAACATGACACCGTCCACCGGCTATCTAAAAGTTTTTGAACTAAAATACTATCCGCCGGGAATTATTTTGCGTTTACCGGAAAAAGAGAATCCGGACATACTGCCCAAATTTATTGAAAACCCCAAACTTTTTAAGGTATTTCAGGAAGCCGCGCAGTGGGGGAATATTTTACGTTGCGGTTATGTCGCCACGCTGAATGAATGTACGGCTAATCAGGAAATTAAGGATATTATCCGGGTGGCGGAAGCGCTGCATGAGAAAAAGATAGCGCAGATAGCCGACTTTGTTGCTGCCCATCGCGATGAGGTGCGCGTAATATTGGTGGCCGGCCCTTCCTCTTCCGGTAAAACAACCTTTGCTCAGCGTCTTAATATTCAACTGCGGGTTAACGGCGTCTGGCCTGTGCCGGTCTCGCTGGATGACTACTTTGTGGACAGAGCGAAGACACCGCTTGATGAAAACGGAGCCTATGACTTTGAAGCGATTGAAGCTATTGATCTGGAATTGTTCAATTCCCATTTGGCCAGAATTCTGGCTGGCGAAGAAGTGGAACTGCCGACTTTTAACTTCAAAACGGGTGAGCGGGAGTATCGGGGACACCGGATCAAGGTGAATAAAGGCCAGCCGTTAATCATCGAAGGAATTCATGGCCTTAATGAACGCTTAACCAGCTCGGTGCCGCGGCATTGCAAAATAAAAATTTATATCAGTGCTTTAACTCAATTATCCATAGATAATCATAACCGTATTCCCACAACCGATGCCCGGCTTATCCGCCGGATTGTCCGTGATAATCAATTCCGTTCGCATGATGCATTAATGACACTTAATATGTGGCCTTCCGTGCGCAGGGGAGAAGAACGCAATATTTTTCCGTTCCAGGAAGAAGCCGACTTGATGTTTAACTCAGCCCTTATTTATGAACTGGCGGTTCTTAAAAAGTATGCGGAACCGCTTTTGAACAAGGTCACCCGGGATAACCCGGAATACTCGGAAGCGCGGCGGCTGCTGAATTTCCTGGAATACTTCAGGCCTGTGGAAGATGACGAAATTCCGCATAATTCAATCCTCCGTGAATTCATTGGGAAATCCTGCTTTGAAAAGCATTAGGATAAAAGGCCCTGCGCCAATGAGCGCAGGGCCTTTTGCGATTAAAGATAACTGACTTACCGGTTATTTTCAAAAAACTTAAGAGCAACTTCCGGAAATACGGCATAAGACAGGACATCTTCCGTCGAGGCATTCGGATAGCCTTTGTCAGCCAGTTCCTGGCGCAGGGCTGCCATTTGCGGCTTGATGTCGTCCGCCGGGCGGTGGGTGATGAGTTCCTCGTCACCGATCAGCATTTTCAAAAACTCAGGATCAATCGGAGCCGGGGTGCGCCCATATTTGCCACGGGCCAGATCTTTAACTTCCCGCGGCACTACTTTATACCTGCCCAGCATAACGTTAAAGGCTGACATGGAGCCAACAATCTGGCTGGTCGGCGTGACTAGCGGCGGATAGCCAAGCTCGGCCCTTACTTTGGGCATTTCTTCAATGAGTTCCGGAAATTTGTCGGCCATGCCCTGTTCTTTCATCTGATTTAAGAGGTTGGAAAGCATGCCGCCGGGAATTTGGAAAGAGAGCACTTTGGTATCAATCTCAATATTGGTGTTCAGATTGAAGGTCTCGGCCAACTGCTTCTTGATACTTCTAAAATGATCGGCTACCGGGAACAATTTTTCCTTGCTGAGGCCTGTAGCCCGTTCACTGCCTTCCAGCGCGGCAATCATAGCCTCAGTGGCGGGCTGAGAAGAGGCCATGGCAAACGGTGACAGGGCGCAGTCGATAATATCTACACCGGCTTCAATGGCCTTTAAATAAGTCATGGAAGCCATCCCGCTGGTATAATGGGTATGAAGATGAATGGGAACATCAATCTCGGCCTTGAGCGCCTTGACCAGATCATAAGCCTTATAAGGCGCCAGCAGGCCGGCCATATCTTTAATGCAAATTGAATCAGTGCCCAGACTGACAAGATCCTTGGCAACCTTGAGGAAAGAATCGTTGTTATGATAAGGGCTAATGGTATAGACAAAAGCTCCCTGGACATGAGCGCCTGATTCTTTGGCGGCCCGCATGGAAGCTTCCATATTGCGGACATCGTTAAGAGCGTCAAAGATTCGGATTACACCTACGCCGTTGTCAACGGCCCGCTTCACGAATTCGCTGACAACATCGTCGGCATAATGATTATAGCCAAGTACATTCTGACCGCGCAAAAGCATTTGAATGGGGGTATTTTTCAGGTATTTCTTAAGGGTGCGGAGACGCTCCCAGGGATCTTCATTCAGGAAGCGGAGACAGCTGTCAAAAGTAGCGCCCCCCCAAGCCTCAATGGAGAAAAAGCCAATTTCGTCGAGCTGCTCTAACACAGGCAGCATATCCGCAGTGCGCATCCGCGTCGCAGCTAATGACTGGTGCCCGTCGCGCAGGACTGTTTCCGTAATTTTTACTGGAAAAACTTTAGACATGAAAGTCCCCCTTATTTAATTAAAATATTGAAAGCAAAATGCCTGAATAATTAAATTTTAGTCGTTTATTGGAAAATTTACCAGTATTATTTTAAAAATAATACTGTATACATGACACACAGGCATTGCCACACTATTACTGCTGCGGGGACGAGGCCAGCTTGCGAGCCAGGATAGCAGCCATTTTGCTGTTGCCGGTCATGCTGGGCATACTATCCTGGTCTTGGCCCAATTTGGCGAGGATAGAGTATACCTGCGGGTTTTCAACCGGGGTATGCGCTTTGGCCGCATTGCCGTATTCATTCACATGGATGGTTCCCTGTTCAGGCGGGATGAGGCGGCCAGGGCCGCCTACACAACCGCCTTTGCAGGCCATGCCTTCAATAAAGTTGGCAGCCAGTTTGCCTGCTCTGATATCCTCTAATAATTTTGTGCAGTCGGGTATGCCGTCTACCTTGACCGGATTGAACTTTTCGGCCCGGCGGGGAATCAATTTTTCCAGGGTGGTTCCAACCGCGGCGCTTACACCGCCGGTTCGCGCGTAGAGCCGGCCGCCCCACGAGGCAATCGGATTTTCTTCATCGGCCTCTGCCGCAGGGTCAACCCCGGCAGCTGCAAAAATAGTTTCAAGCTCCTGAAAAGTGAGTACGAAATCAATAGCTCCCTTGAGATCCGGCAGCTGGGCTTCCGATTTTTTGGCCACGCAGGGGCCGATAAAGACTACCTTTGCATCCGGCTCCAGTTCCTTTATTACCCTCCCGGAGGCCACCATCGGGGAAACTGACGGAGAAATGTGGCTCATTAAATCGGGGAATTTATTTTCAATTAATTTGATCCAGATCGGACAGCAGCAGCTAGTAATGAGAAAATCATGCTCGTCCTTTACATGCTCGTCATACTCAAAGGCTTCTTTGATGGTAATCAGGTCGGCGTACAAAGCCGTTTCCACCATTTCGCTGAACCCAAGCTTTAAAAGTGCGCTGCGCAGTTTGCCGGCTGTTACTTCCGGGCCAAACTGCCCGGCAAACGCCGGCGCCACGGAGGCGTACACCTTATGGGAATTCTGTTTAAGCAGCTTTATCAGCGGTACAAACTGGGATTTTTCGGCTAACGCACCAAACTCACAGGCTGTAATACAATAGCCGTCATTGGCGCATTTGTTTCGGTCAATGGCAGGCCGGCCCAGTTCGTCACGGGTAATGGCTCCCAGCGGACAGGCTGCCTCGCAGTGTGCGCTTTGGCAATCCTGGCAGGCTTCCGGGTCGGCGAGCACGATAGGTTCACTGCCCATCCCCATCAGCGCTTCTTCATCATATTCACTGATAACTTCTTCCGAGTTGTTGGGTTCCAGGCCCATGGCAATACGAATCTGGTTGGCTACCAGCCGCCGGGTGGCTTTATCTTCAAATTCCGACTGCACCAAACGGCAGATCTCTTCTTTGCGTTCAAACAGCTGGCCTTCCCAGGCGGCTTTGGCTACTTGATACAGAATCCGTGGTCTTATATTCAGATCGGGAGGCATATTTTTTTGCATATGTGTATCACCTGTCCATTTGTAATAGTGTCATCAATACCTAATTTTGACGTTTTTTGTAGAAATTCCTGTTGTAGTTTATGTAATTCTTTGCTATTGTAGTAGTTGGTATTTTTAAAAATAAATCAGGGAGAAATAATGGACAACAAATCACCAACAAATTCTGTTTTGCGCAAAGATCTTTCCATGGTGGCGGCTATGGCCTTGGTGGTCGGCATGGTAATCGGCTCGGGAATCTTTATGAAACCCGGCAAAGTCATTGCCGCTGCCGGCGATTCGACCATGGCGCTGGCTGCCTGGGTTCTGGGCGGGGTCATTACGATTGCGGCCGGACTTACGGTAGCCGAACTTGGCGCACAAATACCAAGGACCGGCGGCCTGTACGCCTATCTTGATGAAGTGTACGGCAAAATGTGGGGATACCTGTTTGGCTGGGTACAGACACTAATCTACGGACCGGCCACCACCGGCGCACTTGGCTTGTATTTTGCCACTTTGCTGCTGCCGTTTTTTAATTTGCCCGCAGCCTGGAAGCTGCCGGTCGCTGTTGCCACGGTGGCTTTTTTAGGAGGCGTGAATGCCCTGGGCACCAAATACGGCGGTTTTATCCAGTCGGTGTCCACTTTTGCTAAATTGATACCGATTGTACTGATTGCTGTATTTGGTTTGTGGAAAGGCAATGGCCAGGTAATCGGCATGCCGAGCGGCTCAGCGGAAGCTGCCGGCATGGGCGCGGCCGTTCTGGCAACCCTGTGGGCCTATGACGGCTGGATAAATGTGAGTTTTGTCGCCGGTGAAATGAGAAACCCGGCCAAAGAACTGCCGCGTTCTATTGTCATTGGCCTGGCTATCGTCATTGTCGCCTATCTTTCCGTCAATATTGCCTTGCTTCACCTGCTGCCTGCTGCCGAGATTGCCCTTCTCGGCAACCGGGCCGCCGGTACGGCTGCCGGCTTGTTATTTGGCGAGCTGGGGGGGAGACTCATCAGTGTAGGCATCCTCATATCTATTTTCGGCGCACTGAACGGTTATATTCTAACTGGCGCGCGCGTACCCTATGCAATGGCCCGGAACGGCCTGCTGCCTGGTTCGCAATTATTAGGCAGAGTTCACCGCCAATCAGGCGCACCGGCCAATGCATTGCTTCTCAGCGTAATACTGGCCACTCTGCTGATGACACTGGGTGATCCTGACCGGTTAACCGATATGGCCATGTTTATTATTTGGGTTTTCTATGTACTGGCGTTTGTTGCCGTATTTGTCCTGCGCAAACGCAAGCCGGACGCTCCGCGTCCGTACAGCGTGCCAGGCTATCCGGTTATACCGGTGATTGCCATCTTGGGATCGATATATATTGCTTGCAGCATGCTGGTAACCAGTCCCGGGGACGCGCTCTATGCGCTGGGAATAACATTGGCAGGTGTTCCGGTTTATATGATGCTGCATAAAAAATAATGGAGTTGAGGCGTGAAGGCAGCTAGGCTTTTACGCCTGTTTTTTTTTGTATGAATCAGGCCGTGATCTGAACAAACTAAGGCAGGAACGAAGTTGCTTTTTATGGAGGGAGAGACTGTGGAGAATGTCTGTCCGCTGTGCAATGCCATGCAAGAGCTGGCAGAAACCTGTCCGGTCTGCGGGGAAATTTTGCTGGACGGCGGGACTGTAAATAATTACCTTGGTCCCTACAGTCCTTATGCCGACAGCCGGTTTTTGCCTCTGCAGCCGGAAGGGTACTGCCGGCACCTCCTGTATTGCCCGGCCTGTGGTTATGATGCTCAAGTTTTGCTGGCGCTTGTGAGCATTTGAACGGCATAAAAGAAGGTCAAGCTACAGATACTAAAAAAAAGTAAAGGAGTGAATGCCATGGCAAACCCGCAAGTTAAATGTACTGTTGATCAGTGTACCCACTATATGCCCGGCGATCAGTGTATGGCTGCCAAAATCAGCGTGTATAATGACGAAATGCGAGGTGCGTCTGCGACGTCCCGGGATACTTTGTGTAGAGCCTTTCATCATCGCAAAACAATGGGAGACATGATTGGGGCTCTCCACAATGCCAATATCGGCGGCAGCGTGTCGGCCGCTTTTATGGAAGGCACACAAATCACTCCGGCTGTAGAATGCTTTGTAAATAATTGCAGGTATTGGGAGGAAGGGAACTACTGCCAGGCTGAGAATATCCATGTTGCCGGATCCAATGCCGCCAAATCAGGTGATACCGACTGTGAAACCTTTTCGACGAAAAGTTAGTCTAAATAGCTGAATGCCGGAGCCTAGGCTCCGGCATTCAGCTATTTAATGGTGATCTTTACAGCCGCATTCGCAATTGTCGTCATGCTCGACGATTTTAATACAATCCAGTTGAGACTTTACCTGCGTCCGGATATGTTCAATATATTGACGGCGAAGCTCGGCTTGCTCGGAACGCTCATCTTCGCTGAGACCTGTTTCACGGCTTTTTTTGGCCAGCGCATTTATTCTGGCAATCGTTTCCGCAGTGATCATAATAATAACCCTCGCTTTCCTTCTTTAAAAAGATACTAGCAAATTATTGACAAATGTGCAAGATAGAATGAAAATAGCAACTAAAGGATAATTGTTCTATTTATATGAGAAGGGTGAGAAAAATAAGATGAAAAAGTGGCGCTGCAAGGTATGCGGCTATGTGCACGAAGGCGACCAGCCCCCGGCTGAATGTCCGGTTTGTGGCGTAGGGCCAGAGGATTTTACGGTCATCAACGAAAACGGGGAAGCTAAGCCGGCGGGAAAACGCTGGAAATGCACCGTATGCGACTATGTTCATGCCGGCGATACGCCGCCTGATCAATGCCCGCTGTGCGGTGTGGGGCCGGAATTATTCATATTGCTGCTGGATGAGACGGTGGCCTTGACCCGGGAAGCCGTGGCCGAGGCCGGGCTGGCAACCGCCGGTTCGGCACTTGATAAAATCAGCTACGGCCTGTATATCGTTACATCGGTTAAGGATAATAGGATTAACGGGCAATGCTGCAATACTGTTTTTCAAGTAACCAGCAACCCGCTGCGAATTTCAATATGTCTAAACAAACAGAATCTTACCCACGAGTACGTTTTGGCCAGTGGGGTATTTGCCGTGTCCATGCTGGCTGCCAATCAAACGGAGGCAGTACGCCAGTTTGGCTATAAGTCCGGCCGCACGACCGATAAATTTGCCGGCGTGGAATATATACCGGCCAAAAACGGCTGCCCGGTTCTCAAAAATTGTCTGGCTTATATTGAAGCAACCGTATTGCCCGAAAAAACAGTCGATGTAGGTACCCATACTCTCTTTATCGCCGATGTTACCGCCGGTAGGATGGTAGCAAACGACGCCGCACTGACATATAGTCTTTATAGGAGCAGTAAGGGATGATTGGAGCCTAAGTCACCCCGCAACTCTAATCATCCTCGCTAACGCAAATATTTTTTGAGGGTGATAGAATTGTACGAGTTGATTATTATTGGCGGCGGGCCGGCCGGTATGACAGCCGCCGTATATGCAGCCCGCAAAAGGATGAAGGCCTTGCTTATCACCAAAGAGTTTGGCGGACAGCCAATGTGGACAATGGATATTGAAAATTATATGGGTTATCAGTTTGTTACCGGACCTGAGCTTATGGAAAAATTTGATGAACAGGTGCGAAAGTTTCCCATTGAAATTAAGTATGAGGAGGTTACCGGTTTAACTCAGAATCCTGATGAAACATTTACCGTTGTCAGCACGGAAGGGACGTATCAGTCCCAAGCCGTCATCATCGCCTCTGGTAAGCGGCCGCGCCGGTTGGCAGTGCCGGGAGAAACCGAATTTACCGGCAGGGGAGTTAGTTATTGCGCCACCTGTGACGGACCCTTGTATGCCGGCAAAACGGTAGCCGTTATCGGTGGCGGCAACTCAGCCTTACAGGCGGCGATTGAAGTTAGCGGAGTGGCTCAAAGGGTCTATCTTATTTCACTCCATGGCTATAACGCCGATCCAATTGTTATAGAAAAGCTTAACGAACTTACCAACCCGGTTGTTGAGCTTGATGGTTATACCACCCGGGAAATCCAGGGTTCGCAAACGGTTGAGAAGCTGCTGCTAAGCAATAATGAGACCAGGGAGCAGATCGATCTGCCTGTCGAGGGAATTTTTGTAGAAATCGGGTTAGAGCCCAACTCGGAATATTGCGACGGGTTGCTGGATTTTAATGAACACCGTGAGGTTGTGACCGACTGCCGGACCCGTACCAGGCTGCCCGGGCTGTTTGCCGCCGGTGACGTGACCAATGGTCCGGATAAGCAAATTGTCATTGCCGCCGGCGATGGCGCCAAGGCGGCTTTAGTAGCCTATGAATACCTGTTGCATAAAAGGACAAAGGCTTAACAGCTAAACCGGAGATTCCGTAAATGAACACCTGCAATGTGCGGCAGGTGTTTTTTCTTCAGATACACTTGGCTTTTTCGAGAAAATGAGTATAATATTATCATACCATGATGGACATAATACAAAATTCAATTGGAGTGTGACAAAGTGAAAACTGTTATAACAATTGTCGGGCACGACAGAGTAGGGATTATTGCTATGGTTAGTAATATTCTGGCAGAGAACAATATTAATATCCTGAACATTAATCAAAATATACTTGAAGGTTTTTTTAACATGGTTATGCTTGTCGACATGAATCATTCCATTATCAGCCTGAAAGAATTAGGCCAGCTTCTGGGTGAAAAGGGCGCCGCCATGGGACTTGATATTAAAGTTCAGCATGAGGATATCTTTCGCAGCATGCACCGCGTCTAACACCGGACTGATTTGATCCGGATCAGTTGAAGCTTGGAGGTAATAATACATATGTTCACAATACAGGACGTAAATGAGACCAATCGCATGATTGAAGAAAACAAGCTGGATATCCGCACCATTACCCTGGGTATCAGTTTACGGGACTGTGGCAATCCCGATATTAAAGTGCTTTGCCGTAACATTTATGATAAAGTAACCCGTACGGCCGAGAAACTGGTTAGGACCGGAGAAGACATTGAAGCCGAATACGGTATTCCCATTATCAACAAGCGCATTTCGGTAACTCCTATAGCCATTGCGGCCGAAAGCTGCCGGGCTGACAGCTATGTTGAGGTTGCCAAGGCATTGGATGCGGCGGCAAAAGAAGTTGGCGTAAACTTTATCGGCGGTTTTTCAGCCTTGGTGGAAAAAGGCTATACTAACGGCGATCGTATTTTGATCCGTTCCATACCGGAAGCGCTGGCTGTTACTGAACGCGTGTGTTCTTCTGTAAATCTGGGCTCTACCAAAGCCGGTATTAATATGGATTGTGTCCGGGAAATGGGTGAGATTATCAAACTTA
>JAEZQV010000435.1 GCA_023441125.1 Bacillota bacterium | reverse complement strand
GGTTCAGTCCGTGCGCAATTATATATATAGTGAGCTGGGGGCGCATATTTTCGGCTACGTCAGTGAGATTAGCGATACGGAGTTGGCCCAGAAAAAGAGCGAAGGGTATAAGACCGGCGACATCATTGGCAAATTCGGTCTGGAACGGTTTTATGACAAAGAACTGCGCGGTGTTGACGGCGGCGCCCAGGTGGAAGTGGACGTTAACGGTCATCCGGTAAGGATGCTGGGGAAGAAAGAGCCTGTTCTGGGCAACAGTCTGGTGTTGACAATTGATGCCAAGATACAAAAGGCGGCGGAAAAAGCAATGGACAACCGGCTTAATTATTTACAGAAAAAGCTGGGAAATCCCCAGGCCAAAGCGGCGGCCGCCGTTGTTCTGGACCCCAGGACAGGGGCGGTGCTGGCCATGGTCAGCCGGCCGGCGTTTAATCCGAATCTGTTTAACGGCGGCATTTCCATCAAAGACTGGAAGGCCATTAACGACAATCCTTTTAATCCCATGCAAAACCGTGCCATTGGTGCGGAGTATCCGCCCGGCTCGGCTTTTAAGATTGTGACCGGCACAGCTGCGCTGGAAACAGGCAAGCTGACGCTGGAGGAAAAAATCTATGATACCGGGCGGCACTGGATCATTCCCAAAGGCAATGCGCATGGCGCAGCCTTAGGCTGGATTGACTTTAATGAAGCCCTGGTGAAATCGGATAATGTATTCTTCTATGAATTGGGCAACCGGCTGGGGATTGATAACCTGGAACAATGGGCGCGGAAATTCGGACTGGGGGCCAAAACCGGCATTGATCTGCAGGGCGAAGATACCGGTCTGGTTGCCAACCGCAAATACAAGGAAAAAGTATACGGCGAGGAATGGTACCTGTCGGAGACTTTCGATGCGGCCATCGGTCAGGGCTTTCAGCTGGCAACCCCGCTGCAGATGGCTACGCTGATCAGCCAGGTGGCCAACGGCGGCCACCGTTACCGGCCGCAGCTGGTCAGCAAAATTATTTCCCCCGAAGGCCAGACGGTAAAAACGTTTGCGCCGGAGGAACTGAGCTCCGTGCCTATTGCCGAAAAAAATCTGCAGGCCATTCGCAAGGCGCTGCGGGAGGTAACTTTGGCCGGCGGAACGGCGGGCTATATTTTTGAGGGCTTTAATGCCCAGATCGCCGGCAAAACCAGTACGGCCGAAAACCCGCACGGCGACGATCATGGCTGGTTTGTCGCCTATGGCCCCTATGATAATCCGACAGTGGCCATTGCCGTTGTTGTTGAACAGGGCGGCTATGGTTCCGATTCAGCGGCGCCTATCGCCAGAAAGATCATGGAAGCCGCCTTTGGTCTGCCCGAGTCCAGGGATGCCGCCGACGAACTGGCTGAGCAGGAGGCCGCAAACGTGAATCCGCCCAAGCCTACTAACTGACGCCGGACGGCGACTTTTTGCCGCCGTGGCGGTGACGGTAGAGCAGCACGGCGCTGATGGCCAGCGGATACAATATAGACCAGCCGCCAAACAGAAAGATAAGACCGGCAATAAGGGCGCTCAGCCAGGCGCAGAATTTACCCGTCCTGTCGGGGAGAACGCGGGCTGCCGCCAGCATGCCGAGCAGGTAGACGGCAAGAAAGTTGGCGCTGGGGATACTGATGAGCGGCTTTAAATCCCAGGACAGTGCATAACTTAGCAACAGAATCACCAGGTACAGCGGCGCAAAGAGCAGCAGGGCGGCATACGGGGTTTGAAACCGGGGATGGAGCCGGCCAAAGCGGGCGGGAAAGTGGCCGTCGCGGGCCTGGGCGTAGACGAGGCGGGAAAAACCGGCGATAAAAGTATGGACAGGACAGTAGCACACGATAAAACCCAGGAGCGCCACCAGCGTTCCGGCCATATCGCCCCAGCGGAAGGCCACCAGCGTTACCATCGCCGTGACCGGGTTGCCAGTCCGGTAGACCTCGCTGCCGACGGTAACAAAAGCCACGGCCAGGTACAGCAGGTTTACCAGGATGACGGCGATTGCCAGACTCAGCGGGATATCGCGGCGGGGATTGCGAAATTCTTCAGCCAGGTGGCCGATCATTTCCCAGCCGATAAAGGCAAAGAACAGGAGCGTCATGGCTTCGCCGACCGGCAGCCAGCCATGCGGCAGGAACGGAGTGAACGCCGGGGCCTGTACTTGCGGCAGGGCCGATACGACCGCCACGGCCAGGATGGCCAGGATGGAGGCCACCACAAACACCTGGGTCCGGCCGGAAAGCTCAATACCCCGGTAGTTAAGGGCGATGGCAGCGAGCAGCAGCCCGGCCGCGGCCAAGTGAATGCCGGCCGGCGTCCAGAAAAAAACGCTGCCCAGATAATGAGCGCCGATCAGGGCGGTAACCGGCATGCCGAACGGCATGGCTGTCAGCATGAGGATGCCGGTAATCCGGCTGGCATTGGCGCCAAAGGCCTGGCGGACATAGGTAGCCAGGCCGCCTGCATCGGGGAAACGGGAGGACATGGCGCCAATCACAACTGCCATCGGCAGGGAGAAAATGCCCATCAGCAGCCAGCTGATGAGCGATGCCGGACCGGCCAGGCCGGCGGTAAGGGCCGGGAGCACTAAAATACCTGCGCCAAGCACAGCGCCAACCGTCATAGCCGCCCCCTGCACCCAGGAAATGCTTTTTCTGAACTCAACCTGTTGTTGCACGCAATAGCCTCCTTGGGGAACAAAATTTTCTTGACCGGGAAGTTGATTCTATCCTACCATGGAGACAGGAAGATGATAAGTCGATTGTTTTGATTGAAACAATCGGTTTTTCCGAAGGAAGTGATGTTGTGTACATACAACAGCTGACGGCTTTTCTGACAGCAGCCCGGCTGCTTAACTTTGGCGAAGTCGCCCGGACGCTGAATTATTCGCAGTCGACGGTATCTGAGCAAATCCGCGGTCTGGAAGACTATCTGGGCGTACGTTTGTTCGAACGCATTGGCCGGCGGATTTTTCTGACCGAACAGGGCCACAAGCTGCTGCCCCTGGCCGAGCGGATGGTCCGGGATGCCGAGGAATTGAAAAACTTGTTCAGCGATACCGGGATTCTGACCGGATCGTTAACCATTGGCGCGGCCGAAACACTCTGCGGATTTTGGCTGCCGCCCAGGTTAAAGGTCTACCGGACTCGTTATCCGCAGGTGCAAATTAATATTAAAGTAGGCAATTGTGTTGATTTCCCGCAGTGGCTGCAACAGAATATGATTGACGTGGCCTTCGGCCTTAATAATGAGTCGGCGCAGCAGCAGCTGCGGCAAATTGAGCTGTTTTGCGACGAAACCGTATTTCTTGTGGCGCCGGATCATGAACTGACGGCCGAACCGGCGCTGGCCTTGGAGATGCTGGCCGGACAGACCCTGCTGCTGCCGGAAGGATACTGCGGCTACCCGATGGATTTAAAGAACCTGTTGGCGAAAGAGCAGGTCCAGGCCAATACCATTATGGAGTTTGGCAGCCTGGAGTCAATTAAGCAATGCGTCAAGAATGGCCTGGGGGTATCTTTGCTGCCCCGGATTGCGGCAGCCGGTGAACTGGCGCGGGGGGAGCTGGTAAGTCTGGCCTGGCAGGGGCCGGGGATTCCCGTTGAGGCGCGCATGATTTTTCACCGCGATAAGTGGCTGTCACCGGCGTTGGCGGCCTTGGAGAGTTTGATTATGGCCGACAGGGCAAACGCACGGAGTGTACCCGGCGAGGGCAAGTTCGGCTTGACAATATCAGGAAACGGAGTATCCTATAAGTAAGACTTATTCTCAGGGCGGGGTGCAAGTCCCCACCGGCGGTAACCTGGATTGTTCCAGGGAGCCCGCGAGCGCTCCTTAACAGGAGGTCAGCAGATCTGGTGCGATGCCAGAGCCGACGGTCATAGTCCGGACGAAAGAGGATGAGACAGTTACGTTTATTAGAGTGTACATAGTTTTGGCAACTGTCTTTTTCATAACGCCCTGATTCGGTAAGTCGACCAACTCTAGGAGGCGATTACTTTGAATCAGAATGTACTAACGCAGTTTGGCAGTGCGCGGGAACGGGTTGAACGGGCGCTGGCCGCCCTGCGCCAGGGTCAGGGAGTCCTGGTAACCGACGACGAGCAACGGGAGAACGAGGGCGATATTTTTTTTGCGGCCCAGTCCCTGACGGAAGAACAGATGGCCATGCTGATCCGCGAAGGCAGCGGCATTGTCTGTCTGTGTTTGCCGGAGGAAAAAGTGCAGGCGCTGGCTTTACCCTTGATGGTGGCTGACAATACCAGTCATTTTCAAACTGCATTTACCGTATCTGTCGAGGCTGCCGCAGGGGTTACCACCGGTGTTTCGGCTGCCGACCGGGTTACTACGGTGAAAGCGGCTATTGCCGAGGCGGCAACACCCCAGAATCTGCGCCGCCCAGGCCATGTATTTCCTTTGCGGGCCCGTCCGGGCGGAGTATTGGAACGGGCAGGTCATACCGAAGCCAATGTCGACTTAATGCGTCTGGCCGGGTTAAAGCCGTATGGCGTATTGTGTGAACTTACCAATCCTGATGGAACAATGGCCCGGTTGGCAGAAATAGCAGCCTTTGCCCAACGGAATAACATGACAGTGGTTACTGTGGAAGATATAATTCAGTATCGGCAGGAAACGGGAGTCTAAGTAAGTTAAGACTGGAAAAATCCGTAGGCGCATACCGTCTGCGGATTTTTAACATTAGGACAAGCCGTGCCAGAGTAGCAGCCAGCGGCGCGAAAGGACAAGGAATTTATGAAGCTGATCATTGATGCCGATGCCTGTCCCAAGACAGTACTTCAGATATGTACAAGACTGGGACGCCAATACGGCATGGCCGTCTGGACGGTGGCAAGCTTTAATCACAATATTATATCCGATCATCATATCGTCGTCGGCAGCGCATCCCAGGAGGCCGATATCAAAGTGATTAACCTAACAGCGGCGGGGGATATTGTTATTACCCAGGATTGGGGACTGGCTTCGATGGCGCTGGGAAAAGGCGCATATTGCCTAAGTCCGGCCGGACGGGAATACACGCCGGCTGCCATGGCGTTCTTGCTGGAAGAGCGGGAAGCCAAAGCGAAGTTTCGGCGTGGTGGCGGCCGCACCAAGGGACCTGCCAAACGAACGCCGGCAGATGACGAGCGCTTTGCGGCCGGACTGGCGAGGATCATCAGCAAGGGAATGGACAACTGCAAAACAGACGGCTAATAACAGGTATCCGTTATCATGTATGGTGGCGGGTACCTGTTTTTCAAATAGAATTTTAACAAATGTATACGATAATACAGATAACATAGCACAAACTCTGCACCAGCTTATCACTGTCATACAGGAGGGACAAGCTACTATGGCAAGGATAATCCCCTTTCCTAAAGCATCTGAGCCCAACATTAGCGAGATTGAGCGGCTAATCCGGCTGTGGCTGGCGGAAATGTCGGACAGCCGTGATTTTATGGAAACCATAACAGCCAGAATGAAGGCGTTTATCAATCAATATGCCAACCGAACCTTTGAGCCGGTATTTAATCTGGCGGTGCCGCCTAATTTATCGCCGGCGGAGATGCGTTCCCTTGTAGTCTCCATTGAAACCGGTGTTGACAATACGGCGATACAGGTGCAGGAGATGATTAACCGGATTATCGTGGAACGGCTTTTTCTTGAAGTGGAAATTTATGAATGCGGCAACAAGGTCGAGAGCCGGAATTGTCCTACACATTGACTGCAATGAGAACACAAGGTATTTGGCAAGACTTGGCCTGAGATCAGGTCTTTTTTTATCAGCAAAACAATTAGAAAAATAGATATTTTTATTTAATAACAATTACTGGCGTGGTATAATAAGACAAAACTGGTATTTTAGTTAATAATATAGCAAGGAGGCTAGGATGATGGAAAAATCTTTTTTGACGGCCGTAAAAGACAGAAGAACGTATTATGGGATTTGTAAAGAGCCGGTTATTGCCGATGAACGCATTCAGCAGATAATAACCGAGGCTGTTCAGCATACGCCATCGGCTTTTAACTCGCAGAGTGCCCGGGTGGTGCTTTTGCTGGGTGAACAGCACGACAGCCTGTGGACCATGACGCTTAATGAACTGAAGAAGCTTGTACCGGCGGAAAATTTTGCGCCTACCGAGGAAAAAATCAAATCATTCCGCAACGGCTATGGTTCGGTGCTTTTCTTTGAAGACCTGGCGGTTGTGGAAAAGCTGCAAAATCAGTTTCCGCTGTATCAAGACAATTTTCCGGTCTGGTCCCAGCATTCGTCCGGTATGCTGCAATATGTAGTCTGGACGGCATTGGAACAGGAAGGCTTCGGCGTATCACTGCAGCATTACAGCCCGCTGATTGATGCCGGTGTGCGCCAGACCTGGCAAATTCCTGAAAAGTGGAAGCTGGTCGCCCAGATGCCCTTTGGCAAACCGACGGCAGCGCCCGGGGCCAAAGAGTTCCAGCCGCTTGAACAACGCATAAAAGTATACAAATAGCCATTGACTGACCAACAAACAGCCTGTTAGCGGAAGCAAAGGTTCAAGGCCTTGATTTTCCAGATACAGGCTGTTGATTTTTTTCTGCGAGCGGGATATAATATCAAAGTAACATTTGGGCAAGCTTGTGCGGCGGTGGAGATAGCATGGATGACAGCCATTATATGAGACTGGCGTTGGTTGAAGCCAGAAAGGCGTTCAATCTTGGCGAGGTGCCGATTGGCGCTGTGCTGGTCATCGACGGCCAGGTGGTGGCCAGTGCTCACAATATGCGCGAACAATGGCAGGATGCCACTGCGCATGCTGAAGTCATCGCTATCCGGGAAGCCTGCCGGTCGCTTAAACGCTGGCGATTGACGGGAGCCACACTTTATGTTACTATAGAGCCGTGTCCCATGTGCGCGGGCGCGCTGGTTATGAGCCGGGTTGACAGATTGGTGTACGGCAGTCCGGACTACAAGGCCGGAGCAGTGGAATCTCTGTTCAATGTCGTAGCGAATCCTGCCCTCAACCATCGCCTGACGGTTACAGCAGGTGTCCTGGCCGATGAGTGTTCCGGTATTATGAAAGAATTCTTTCGTATGCGCCGCAAATAATATGGAGAGGTGTCCGAGTGGTCGATGGTGCTTGACTCGAAATCAAGTGTCCTGTCAAAGGGACCGTGGGTTCGAATCCCACCCTCTCCGCCAAATTTAAAGGATCACGAGTCATTTTGATAATGACTCGTTTTTTTATTGTCAAAGAAGTACCCAAAAAGGACTTCCCGAATTTTTCAACCCAAATATAAATATTCAAATAAATACTTTGTGATAATGATATAAATTATTGTAATAATTTTTCAGGAAATGTAATAATTGGTGGCAAATATTACTATTGCATCGCGGGGGACGGTTCGTTTGATGCGATAGGAATACGCTGGATTAGTGAGCGTGCCTCCAATTATCGTGTTTAGAGGTGGTCAAGTTACTCTGGTGGTAGAAAAGAACAGATAGAGGCGGGGTTCAGGGGTATTAGTTCCACATCGGAAGAACCGTCCCTGCGATGCGTCCACAAAGGGTTTTATGCTCCGTTTTGCCTGGGTGGATGTATTCTTTATTTTATGCAAACTTAAATAGCATAAGCAGAACCAATATTTTTAAGGGGTAAAACAGTCAGATAGGCTGCTCGCCCCTTTGTTTGCATTATACGGAAAACAGTCTAACTGCCAGCTAATCCAGCCGGTCAGTAAAGAATATTTGCGTTTTGCGATACGTCCTGGTCTTTTTGTAAATAAAGATATAGGTATTTTTTCGCGGAAAGATTGATATTTATCGGATATAAAGATATAATTGCGGTAATAATCATTATATAGGGACGGTGATTGTGTGCTAATAAATCCTTATACGCCTGGAGCAGGCCTAATTCCTAGCTATCTAGCAGGACGTGATGATACTATTCAGGCTGCAAATGAGATTATTGCTTATGTGGCGCATGGTTATCCTGCTCGCTCTGTTATTTACTATGGCTTGCGTGGGGTTGGCAAAACGGTTCTGTTAAATAAAATTGAAGAAATTGCTGATGAATATAACATTTTGTACGAACACATTGAGGTATCTGAGCGTTCTTCCTTTAAAAACGCTATTTCGCTGCATATACAAAAATTAATTCGCCAGATGAGCGTAAAGGAAAAAGCCAAAGGTTATTTTCAGAAGGCTCTGGCAGTACTAAAGGCATTTAAAATTACTTACTCACCTGAAGGGGAAATAAGTATTGGCGTTAATGATGAAATTGATGCGGCAGTCGGCGTATCTGATACAGGGAATTTCTCCAATGATCTTACGGAATTGCTGGTATCAATGGGTACGCTTGCCAAAAACAGCGAAAGTGCAGTGTGCTTATTTATTGATGA
>JAEZQV010000368.1 GCA_023441125.1 Bacillota bacterium | reverse complement strand
GGCCGGAACACTGGTGACCGCGATGGTGGGACACCTGGGGGCAATCAGTCTGGCTGCCGTTAGTCTGGCCGTTATCATCCAGATAGCGGCCACGATGACGTTTGCCGCCGCCGGTACCGGCGCTGCGGCCATTATATCGCGCGAGGCAGGCGCCGGCAAGTGTCAGGCGGTGCGGAGCATTTCCGGCCAGGCGGTCATGCTGGCCGTTACGCTGGGCATACTCCTGGCCGCCTGCGGCTATGCCTCAACAGCGGTAATTTTTGCGGCACTGGCTGCCGAACCGGCGGTAGCCGAGCTGTCGGGAGCACTGCTAAAATTGATGTTCCTGTTTACGCCCATCTATCTGGTTATGGCCGTCAGCAATTTTATTCTGCGGGCGGTAGGGCGCACAATTGATTCTTTCCGGGTCAGCATGCTCAACAACGGCACCAGCATTGTTGTCAGCTATCTCTTAATCTATGGCATCGGTCTGCCGCGCCTGGCGGCCTTCGGGGCGGCCTGGGGCATTGTTCTGGGGCAGACGCTGGGCGGGCTGATGGCGGTTAGCCTGCTGATGCGCACGCCGCTGATCGGCCTGCGGCTGGCCGATGTGTTCACCTTCCGGCGGGCTGAGGTTAAACGCATCCTGCGAATCAGTATCCCGGCCGCCGTCGAACAGGCCGCCATGCAAAGCGGCCGGATTGCGTTCACCTTTCTGCTGGTGGGGGTGGGGACGGTGCAGTTTGCCGCTCACCAGATTGCCATGCAGGTCGAATCCATTTCTTTTTTGCCGGGGTTTGGCTTTTCGGTTGCGGCCATGACCCTGGTCGGCTTTTCCCTCGGGCAGTGCCTGCCGCACCGGGCCGCCCGCTATGTTAAACTGACCCGGTCGATCGGTGTAGGCCTGATGAGCGTTATGAGCATGATTTTTTTCTTTTTTTCCGGAGAACTGACGGCGCTGTTCATTACGGACCCGGCAGTACTCTACTGGGGTTCGCTATGTGTAAAAATAGCGGCATTGGAACAGCCGACCCTGGCGCTTAATTATGTCATGGGCGGGGCGCTGCGCGGCGCCGGCGATACCAAGTGGCCGATGTATGTGACCACAGTGGGCATCTGGCTGGTTCGCCTGCCGCTGGTCTATCTGTTTATCACTGTGTGGAAGTATCCTGTTACTGTGGCCTGGTGGATTACTGCGACCGATTTTCTCGTCCGGAGCGGAGTATTGTGGTGGCGGTTTGAGACCGGCAAATGGAATAAAGCGATCTAAGATTGCGATACTAAACATATAAGTAAAAAGTCCGTTAGATAATGAAACAGCCTCTTTCCCATCTTGGGAACCGTACTTATAATACGTTAAACCTTCAGGCAAGAAGGGATGTTATGCAGTGCCGGCAGCATTTTGGTATTACGGGCTTGTTATTGTCAGCATCGTCTTAATCACAGTGTCCTTGCGACACCGGCAAGATTGGAAGCTGCTTGTGCTGCACCTAACCATAACCAGTATAATTTATCCTGTCGAGGTGCTTATATTTTTGACGAAAGGCTACAAATATAAGCCGGACATTCTGCTGTATCCCCCTGGTGCAGACAATATCCTGGGCGCCTATGTTTCGGACTTTTTCATCGTGCCGGCTTCGGCAGTGCTGATACAGGCCTTTTCCCTTTCCCGGCCTGTTATCCTGGGAATTGCCGGCATTTTTACCGGAATTGACTGGTTTTTTACTGTACTGGGCATATACCAGCACTTCTGGTGGAAATCCGTTTATACGGGAATGGGCCTGCTGGTTTTATATACTGTCAGCGGCTGGCTCTGGACCGGAATTAAAAATCAGCACTGGTCACTCTTATTCCGGCTGCTTGTTATCTATTTGACGCATTTTGCACTGCAAGGAGTCCTTTTCTTTGCTGCTAACAGAGGGGGGGTGCTCTTTCAAATGCACTTCCCCCATATAGAAGCTGATATTCCTCAATTGATGACCGTTCTGGTCGGTCTGTACCAGCTGATTATCAGTGCTGCTGTAACTGCCGGTACCGGCCTAAAGCGCCGGCGTTATAAGGTTCTCGGAATTTTTGCGGCACTCGCCGTCACTTGGGCTATCGGGCATTTCGGCATTTTTATCCCGCAGGCTGAAATTACTCCCTACCATCTGCTGATTCTCTCTGCCGCCGCGCTGGTGGCAACGATCGCTTTGTTCAGGGCGGCTAAACTAGACTGTCTTATACCATAACCGCCGGTACTATGAATGAGAATTAGGACTGTAACCCTGCGTTACAGTCCTAATTCTTTCTTACTTACCGGCTGCCGGTCTACCTCGCTTACAATATGTACCTGGCCGTGTGACGGGTCTCACAGCCAGGAGCATTCCAGAACTGTACAATAGGAAAGTATAAACAGTCAATTAGCCGGGATTTTTAAATTATAGCCGGTAAAAAAAAGCAGATGGGTGATGGCCGGGATGTTGGGGAACAGGATTTTGCGGGAGCGTCAGGGCATTGAGAAAATGATTGGTATGTATTGTAAGGCACAGCATGGCGCCAATACAAAGCTATGCGCTGACTGCAGTGCTTTGTTAGAGTATGCGCGGCAACGGCTTGAGCATTGCATTTTTGGCGAGGATAAACCGGTATGCGCCAAGTGTCCCATTCATTGTTACCGCAAAAGTATGCGGGATAGAATTATCGCTGTTATGCGTTATGCAGGGCCGCGCATGCTATATAAGCATCCGCTGTTAGCACTGCTTCATCTATATGACGCAGTTAAAAGTAAAATAGTAAAATAATAATAATTTTTATCAGCCGCGGTCATGGTCCGGCCTGGGGAAACTCCCTGTTTGAGGACAATGCCGAATTCGGCCTGGGAATGCATTTGGGGGTAAAACAGGTAAGAAATAAACTGGCAATGGATATTGAACAGGCCGCCCGCCTGGAGCTGGGCCGGGAATTTAAACAGGCCTGCCGGGAATGGTTAGCCAACCAAGAGAACGGGGCAGGAACACGGGAGCGGACCGACCGGCTGATTGCCGCGCTGGCAAAGGTGCAAGGCGGCGAGCCGCTGCTTGCGGAAATCTATAAAAACCGGGACTTTTTGGTCAAACGCTCCCAGTGGATCTTTGGCGGCGACGGCTGGGCGTATGATATCGGTTTCGGCGGCCTGGACCAGGTGCTGGCGTCCGGGGAAAACGTCAATGTGCTGGTGTTTGATACTGAGGTATACTCCAATACCGGCGGCCAGTCCTCGAAAGCTACGCCGGCAGCGGCCATCGCCAAGTTTGCCGCCGGCGGCAAACGCACCCGGAAAAAGGACCTGGGCCTGATCGCCATGAGCTATGGCTACGTGTATGTAGCCCAGATCGCCATGGGCGCCGATAAAAATCAGACCCTCAAAGCCATTGCCGAGGCCGAGGCGTATCCGGGACCGTCGCTGATTATCGCGTACGCCCCTTGCATCAACCACGGCCTGAAAGCCGGCATGGCCGCCAGCCAGCTGGAAGCCAAACGGGCTGTTGACAGCGGCTACTGGGCGCTGTACAGATATAATCCGCAGCTGCCGGCCGCCGGCAAGAATCCGTTTACCCTGGATTCGCAAGAACCGACCGCCGACTTTACCGAGTTCCTCATGGGGGAAGTGCGTTATTCGTCCCTGAAAAAGCAGTATCCTGATATGGCGGACCAACTGTTTGCCAAAACCGAACAGGACGCGAAAGACCGGCTGGCAAAATATCGGCAGCTGGCCGGCCAGTAATTAACAGGGTGAGTGAAACATAGGATCATAAACAACAAATTAAAACAGCCTTGGTTCGGCTAACTCCGGACCAGGGCTGTTTTAATTTGCTAGAGAGAAGGGTTAACCGGTCCCTAGGCACGTAAACTTTAATTAGCCTTCTCAGTTACGGGCAGGCGGTTGAAATCCTTATGCGGGTTATTGCCCTTGCTGCCCGCCGGCATTAATGCTATCAGCCCAAGGAGAAGACTTACCGAGAGAACCAGCGTAAGTATAGCTGCTCCAAACTTCTGCTTATTCTGCACCATACTTTTCGTTGATACCTGCAGCCAGTCAAGGTGTATAACAAGATGGAGCACTACCAGCGTCGCCACAAGATAACCGGTCCATTCGTGCAAACTCTTGAGATTCACGTAGACCATCAGCGCCGGCAGCTTAAACTTTAGAAGGAGTCCTGTAACTAGACAGGCTAAGCCTGCCACACCGAGTATGATATTGATTAAATAGTTTTTTTCCGCAGTTGAAAACATTCTCATATCTCCCATTTTGTTTATTTTTTCCATTATCCATTACTTTGTTTAGAATAACTTTTGAAAATAAACCAGATAGCATAAAAATTTTAAGCGTGAAAATCGCAAAGGACAAAAGAGTAACATAGGGGCGCGTTTCTGGTGCGGTCAGTCAAACTCGCCTGGCAGATAGCCGGAAAATTCGGTTGTGTTAATCGCCAGGCAGCTAGGTGATGATAGCCGGCTTTAAGAATTTGGCTGATCCAATTATTTCGCCGTAACCAGGCGGAACGCCGCCAGCGTCAGGCAGAGAAAGGAAAAGGCAAAAACGATTAAGGAACCCGGCTTATTGCCGTTTTTCAGCAGCCACCGGCCGAAATAAGCGGCGTGGATCGCGGCCAGCACGGCCAGCAGCAAGAAAAAATATACCATAGTTACTCCCTTCGAATGGGTACTGTTTTTTGCATCAGGCCGGAACGTCTGAGTTCGGTATTCACCGTTATCTGAAACTTGGCCTGTGAGTAACGTTTGCGCCAGTTATAGTCGTACATTTCCTGCATGGTGGTAAATTTTCCCCGGCTGTAATAACCAAAATCGACAATGTCTGCGCCCCAGGCCTGGGTCTTGACCAGCATGTTCTGGATTTCATGCCGTATTGTATTGGAAACCTGCGCTTCCAGCAGATTGCGGTAGTCTTCTTCTTCGTAGGCAATGCCGCTGGGGATGGCCGAGATTTCACCCTCCAGGAACACGTCAATATTGATTACCGGATTTTCACCCAGTGATACGATATCTATTTTCGGTTTTCGGCCGTTGCGCAGAGCAATATTAACGGTATACTTGGACGCCAGCGGATCGTCAACCACAAGGAAAGTTCGTTCCAACCGGTTCTGCATGATAATAAAGGCCCGTGTTTCTTCGCTGTCCAAGGCGCCGGCCATTTTACCTTCTTTAAAAACAGCGGTTCCCAGTATCTCAGCTGCATCACCGCCTTGCCGGGGAAGATCACCAGGCAGATACTCTTTGGCCGCCTCCCCGTCGGTTTTATTCCCGGCGGGAACGCCCTGCCCGGTCAGGGGATTGAGCGCATAGTACATGGCAAAGGGAGAACCGCTTGCGCTTTTAAGACGCTGATAAAATTCATGCAAATTGGCCTGGGGGTAATACCCGGCTTCATTGGAGCTTTGAATGTAATTTTCCACCCAGCGCGACGTCAGCGTTTCTAAAATTGGGTCATTTTTTTCAAAGATTTCCCGGATGCTGCCCCGGGCCACGATAATAAAAATACTGCCGCGGAATTCCCGGAAGCGCAGCAAAGGCCCGATCAAATCGTCAATGCCGCTGCGGGCAAGCTCTTCGGAAATAACCAGCACCCGCACCTGACTTAAGCTTAAGGCGCGGGACAGGGAGGTATTGAGCAAATTTCTCCCTTCCGCCAGCGACGGCGCTTTGACGGTCACTAGGGTAGTGGCTTTTTTTACATCGCCGGCGGACGCTTCCCCGGCCAACGATTTGGGAATGGCAATCCGGTAGGTAATCTCCAGCTCATCGCCGGCTTTGTCCACGCCCATGCTCAGGGCCCAGGCTATTTCGTCGGTTTCCCGGCCGCCGTTACAGCCGGGAAGCAGCAGGCATAAGAGCAGCAACCAGGCTATTATTCCAAGTGACGGTTTGGACATGCTTTTCTCCTGCCTTTGAATAAAAATGCGGCTAGCAGGGCTACGGGCAAAACAACTGCACCCGGGGCGCAGAACCAGCCAAAAAATGCAGCCTCGATTTTTAACACAATATTAGTATCCGGCGACAGCATGGCCAACTGGATGCTGATGAGAGCCGCGGCGGGAATTAACGGCCGGATGGTCGGCAGCCGGAACATTTTGGCAATGATGTACAGGCTGCCGTATAGACAGAGCGCAATGGCCAAAATGCCGACAATCACCCAGAGCAGGATAAAGATGGCCTCCAGGCGCTGCATATAACGGTTCAGGTAGATTAAACGCGCCAGTTCGTAAAAAGGCAGTATTTTTTCCGAGCCGACAGAAGGGCCGAATACCATAATAAATACGGCAACAGCGGACACGCGGATCAGCGTGCTGCCGCCATAGCCCCACAAGAGGGCGTTTTTTATAGTGGCATTGGTCTGAAAAGCGGGGGCCAGAAACAGCAGCAGGGAAAGCTGCGCGCTGGCTCCCACCAGCTTAATGACCGGGTCAACAAGGCTTGCCAGGCCCCGGCCCTGCCAGGGCAGCAGATACATCGGCTTATAGATTGGCAGCAGCAGGGCGAAAACCAAGAGCAGGGCGCAAACGCAAAACGGCATGATCACATAAGCGGCGCGTCCCAGGGCTTCAATGCCAGCGTATACTAACAGGGCGGCACCCAGGCCATACCATAAAATTATATGGTCAAAGGCCGCATAGGGTAATGCTGTCAGCAGGGTATTTTCCGCGAACTGCCTTGTCCAAAGCGTTGCCAGGCCGAAGAACACCGTAAAGTAAAACAGACTTAGCAGCCAGGTGGCAAAGTTCCCCAACAGTATCCGGGTGGCAGCCAACAGCCCGCCCGGATACTCTTTCAGGACAACTGTGTAAAAATACAGCAGCCCGCTGCTGATAACCGTGGCTATTGTACCGGGAACCCAGCCGATGCTGCCTGCCGCCTCTACCGATTTTACCGCAGTACTGAGAAAAATGGGCGGGAAGGTGATGACAAAGGCTAAAGCCAGGCCTTCGGCAATGCCCATGCGGCCGCTTTGGTACTTCATGCTAATCTTCCTTCCTGGCATCGGGTTTTTTCTTCCATAGCCGGCTGATGGCGGGCTGGCGCTGTCGTTCCTTGGTGTTGAGGGCATCGGGCCGGCTTTCCTGCTCGTACACTTCCCCGCGCAGCACAACGTCAAAGTTGGCTATGGTCCTGGGGCCAATAGGGACCATATAGGGCATGCCAAAGGATTTGAGACGGCATAGCAGCACAGTTAGAGTCAATAGCGCAAACGCCAGTCCCACCAGGCCCATAATCCAGGAAATTGTTAATAAGCCGAACCTTACAATCCGGACTGCCGACGCCATGCGGTATTCGGGTATGGTAAAAGAGGCCAGACCGGTAATGGCGATAATTACCACGATGATGGGACTGACGATCCGGGCGGTAACCGCCGCCTGACCAAGGATAATGGCGCCGACAATACCAATCGTCGAGCCCAGGATACCGGGAATACGCACGCCGGCTTCACGGATCAGCTCAAAAGAGACTTCCATCATCATCACTTCAAAAATCGCCGGGAACGGCACGTTCTCTCTTGAGCCGGCAATGGCCAGCAAAAGTTCGGTGGGAATGGCCTCCTGATGGAAATAGGCAATGGCAATATACAGCGACGGCAGTACACTCGAAATCAGCGCGCCAAACAGCCTGAGAACCCGTATAAAATTGGCGATGCTGGCTTTGATGCTGAAGTCTTCCGCCGAATGAAAAAACGAGAAAAAACTTACCGGCACAATTTGGGCGAAGGGGTTGCCCTCCAACACCAGGGCGACATGGCCTTCGACCAGATAATTGGCCACCCGGTCGGGCCGTTCGGTGGAAACGGTTTGCGGGAAAATGCTTTGCGGATAATCTTCGATAAACTGCGCAAGCTGGCCGGAATCGACGACATAGTCGGTGCTGATTCCCTCCAGCCGTCTTTTTACTTCGGCCACCAGTGATTCATTGGCAATCGAGTTTAAATACATAATTGCGCAGTTTAGCTGGCCGCGCTTGCCGATCGGCACCATTTCGGTTATCAGATCGCTGCTGTGGAGAATGGAGCGGATGAGGCCGGTATTTACCCGGAGATTTTCGGTGAAAGCCGCCTGGGAGCCGCGTACGGTCTGCTCGGTCTGCGGCGTATTGACGCTGCGGTGCTCCCAGCCTTTGGTTTCGATAATGATCGCTTCCGGCAGGCCGTCAATGATGACAACGGTATCTCCCCGGTTGATAGCTTCCTCCAGCTCCTGAAATACCTTCGCCCGATTTATGGAGGAATTGGGCAGTACATTGTCCATAAACTGTCCGATGGCGTCACGGTCATCCTGCCAGGCGTGCTGGGAATTCATCAGCGGCTGCAGCACGAACCGTTCCAGTTTGATGCTGTTGATCATCCCGTCAATATAGATCAGGGCGGCGGTCTTATAGGGAGTACCGGCGATGGAAAATTCCCGCACAATGATATCTTTGTTGCGGGGCAACTGATAAATTTCTTGCAGCGTGCGTTTATTTTCCGCCAAACTGGTGCTGAGCGGCAGCTTACTGCACGGTTGTCCCTGCCGGTAGGCCAGCTGGATAGGTGCTACATCAGTCCATTGATTTTCCAGCGTTTTAAGCTCAAGCTTAAGTTCGGCCAGCTTTTCCCCGCTAAGCTCCTGGCCTATAACCTGTACCGCTTTTTGCAGATACTGCTCAAGACGCTCGGAAAAGCGGAGCAGGCTGTGGATGCGTTCCAGGCTGGTCTGGACTGCCGGTTTGGTGTCAGGCTGAGGCGCATCGTCAAAAGGCCTTATTTCGTCTAAAATAAACGGGTCGGGATTATCCGGCGGCATATAGTTAAAGATAGTTGTTAATTTGGTCGCGGTTGCAGAAAGCAAGTTATTTTTCAAGTTTACACCCCGTCATTTGCATTCTTAGTTATTCTCCCCACTCCCCGGGGATAAATACTGTAATTATACTAAAGATCATAGGTCTAAGCAGGGGGACAGGGCTGTGTTTCAGTAATGCGGATATGAACAGGTAATGAAAGAATCGTTATTTAATAATAAACGAAACATTAAAATTTTTATTTGCAGGAGTAGTAGCTGATTTCAGGGAATAAATATCAATGAAGGGAAGAGTGTGGCATAGCAGACCTCTGTAATTTTGGCTGGACAAGATCATAACGGGGCGGCGGGCATTGCTGCAGTCTCATTCAAATAACAACAGGAAAGAGGTGTACTATGATCATTAGAAAATTCGAGGAAATCATTCAGTATGCGCAGAAGAAGGGACCCAAAACCATTGCCGTGGCCGTGGCGCAGGATCTGGAAGTGCTGCTCGCCGTAAAAAATGCCAGGGAGTTGGGGCTGGCCGATGCCATACTAGTAGGCAATGAGGCGGAAATCAGGCGGCTTGCCCGGGCTAATGGAATTGAAATCAGTTCTTTTAAGATCGTGGACCAGACGGACAATGTCCAGGCGTGCCGCACCGCTGTACAGCTCGTTTCCCGGGGCGAAGCCCAGGTTGTCATGAAGGGGCTGGTAGATACCTCTGTAATACTGAAAGCCGTACTCGACAAAGAGATCGGTCTCCGGACCGGGAGTATCTTATCGCATGTTGTGGTGGCTGCTGTGCCGGGCTATGACAAGCTGTTTTACATAACCGATGCGGCTGTAAATATAGAACCCGATGTTCTTACCAAAAAGAAGATTATTGAAAATGCACTGCAGGTCACCGGCGCACTGGGAAATGAGAATCCCAAGGTAGCTTGCGTGTGCGCGGTGGAAAAAACAAATGACAAAATGCGGGCGACATTGGCTGCGGCCGAGCTGGTGAAGCTGAATCAGGCCGGTGAATTAAAAGGCTGCGTCGTTGCCGGCCCGCTGGCGCTGGATAATGCCGTTTCCGTCGAGGCCGCGCGGCATAAGGGAATCAGCAATCCGGTAGCCGGTCATGCCGACATATTGCTGATGCCGTTTATCGAAGCAGGCAATATGCTCTATAAGTCCATTGTATTTTTTGCCGGGGGACAAATCGCCGGCATCATTGTCGGCGCCAAAGCTCCGGTTGTGCTTACGTCCCGCGCCGATTCCGATGTTTCCAAATTAAACTCGATCGCTCTTGGAATACTGCTGGCCTGTAAGTATGAGGAAAGGAACCTGTAAAGGGTAAGCAAAACAGCCCGGTCCGGCTATTGCCGGATCGGATTGTTTTGCTTACCCACTCTTACGTTATAGGGGCAGGGAAGCATGGGGACAGGTCAGGTGTTTCGGAGGATTTGTTCACTCTGGCGTTATAGTCTGCTGGTTCTGGGAGACGCCTTTTTCTGCCCAATCATTTGTTGTGGAGAGACGGGAAATAGGGCTGGAGGGTGATGCCCCCGCAATGCTTGCGCAGAATGCGCAGCGGCGGGGGCTTTTTGTTATGTCCGGCAAGACAAAAGCGCGGTACTGACAAAATAGCATAACTTCTTCAAGATATCTTCACAAGTTCTTCAAATTCATACGGTATAGTATTGTTCAGGCATAGTAGGCCAGCAGGCGGAAACAACGGCCCGCTACATACAAACCGGGCGTGTAAGGCAGGCGACGGAATAATCAAAGGAGGTTGAATAATGAATTGTATCCCCAAGGCTGGAATTGTTAAGGCGCTTATTGCCGGGAGCATGTTACTCACTGCTGCTATACAGCCGGCGCTGGCAGAGGAGCAGCCTATGACCCTGCAGGAGATCGTGGCCAGTGCGATCAAGAACAACCCGGCGGTCACCGAAACCCAAAAGAAATGGGAGGAGAAGTCCAGCCGCATTCCCGCCGTCACGGCGCAGCCTAATCTTAAGGTGGGATTTATGAAGGACGATATTCCGACTTCAAGCTTGAATCCCGGGAAGGCCATGATGACGGAATTTAGCATCAGCCAGGAGTTTATGAATCCGTCCAAGCTGAAGGCCATGGGCCAAATGGCAGAAAATGAAGCCAATATGACCAAGGCCGGCTGGAACGACAAGCAGATTGAAATTTATGCCCAGACTAAACAAGCCTATTACGACTATCTTTATTCACAGCAGGCGCTGATCATCGGGAAAGAAAGTCAACAGCTTATGGGACAGCTCGCCAAATTGGCTCAGGTCAATTATTCAACCGGTATGGTGCCGCTGCAGGATACGCTGAAAGCCCAGACCGAGTTCTCGCAAATGACCATTGATCTTTTAAATATGGCCTCCATGGAGGCGGTGGCCAAAGCCAGGCTTAACAATCTGATGGGACGCAGCAGCAATACCAGCCTGACGGTTAAAGAAGAGTTCACGGCGCCGCCGCCTAACTTTGATTTGGCCGGTCTGGTCCAAACGGCCGCCGCAGAAAAACCGTCCATTGCGGGAATGCAGTATCAAGTGGCAATGGCCCAGAACGGAATTGATGCGGCCAAAAAGCAGCAACTGCCTGATTTTGAAGTTAGCCTGGGTTACAAAAAAGACAAGGAACCCATGGTCGAATCACAGACCGATCCGATGGACCCCATGAACACCACCATAATGCTGGGAGAACGGAAGCCTACCTGGAAATTTGAAGTTATGGCGATGTTTCCCATCTGGCAGGGCAAAAACAAAGCCGAAATCAAGGCGGCAGAGGCTAATCTGGCAGCCGCGCAGGCGGCCCTGCAGAACATGCAGAATATGACCGAGCTGGACGTCCAGATGGCGCTTACCGAAGCGCAGGCGTCCTGGCGGCAGATTGCACTATACAAAAATACCGTCATTCCCCAGGCCGAGCAGACCTACCAGGCCGCCGTCATCGGCTACACCAACGGCAAAGTGGACTTTATGACTGTCCTGGAAGGCGTAAATACCCTCCGCAATGCCAAGCTGGGACTGTACAAGGCCAAAGTGGATTATGAAAAAGCGGCGGTTAATCTGGAAAAAGCAGTTGGCAAACCGTTATTCACCAGTGGCATACAACCATAATAAGTAAGCCCGCAAAGGAGAGGACAGCATGATCGAAAAACTACAGGCGAGAAAGAAACTTATCATTGGTGTGACCGCTGGTGCTTTGGCAATCGGTGGAGCCGGCTATTACTATACCACACAGCATGTTAAACCGGTGGCAGTTGATCATTCCGGCCACCAAATGACCGGACCGGTTATGGCCATGGGCGATGTGGTGACACTCGACGCCAGAGCCAGACAGTTGGCCGGGGTGCAAACGGCGCAGGCGGTAATCAAGCCGTTATCCAAAGCAATCAAGACCACCGGCAAAATTGCCATGAACGAAAACGGGCGGACTTATATTACTTCCCGGGTCGAAGGCCGGGTTGATGAGCTTTATGTCACGGCCGACGGCGAATATATCGCCTCCGGCCAGATCATCGCGGCGGTGTACAGCCCGACTTATATCGCGGCTCAGGAAGAATATCTGCTGGCGCAGGAAAATGTGCAGAAACTGAAAAATGCCGGCCGGGACATCGTCCAAATCAACAATCGCCTGCTGGATGCTGCCCGGCGCAAACTGCAGCTGTTAAATGTTCCGGATAGCGACATCGCCCATCTGGAACATACCCGGCAGCCTAACGAGCATATGCCCATTTATGCCCAGTTCGGCGGCACCGTCCTGGAAAAGCAGGTGCTCCCGGGAGCCTATATTATGCCTGGCGATAAGTTGTACAGCCTTTCGGACTTATCTACCGTCTGGCTGTATGCCGATATTTATGAAAAGGATATCGCCGTCATTGCTCTTGGCCAGCCGGTGGAGGTAACCAGCGGCGCCTACCCGGGACAAACCTTTACCGGCAATGTGGTCTTTATCAACCCGGTACTGGACGACGCGACCCGGACTGTTAAAGTACGGATTGAGATGCCTAATCCGGCCGGCAAGCTGAAACCCAATATGTTTGTCAACGCTAACGTGCAAATTCCGCTGGGCGACAGTCTGGTCGTACCGGAATCCAGCCTGCTTGACACCGGCAGTCATAAACTCGTCTATGTGGCGCAAAGTGAAGATACCTTTGTCAAACGCGAAGTGGTTGTTGGGCAGCAAGCCGACGGCTATGTCCAGATTCTGTCCGGACTGCAGCCTGGCGAAACGGTAGTCACGGCCGCCACCTTCCTTATTGATTCGCAAACCAAGTTAGGCAGCTTCGGCAGCCATGCCGGCCACGGCGGCCATGGCGGCGGGGGAACCGCAGCGCCGGCCGCCGCTGCGAGCGGAGCTGCAGCCTCGCCGCAAGCCGCACCGCCACCGGCTGCCGCTGACGAACATAGCGGTCATACCGGCCATAGCGGTCATTAAGGGGGCGCGGCATGTTAAATACATTAATTGAGTTTTCGTTGAAAAACCGGGTGATTATCCTGGTGCTAGCCGCGCTGATCATTGTCTGGGGCGTCTTTACCGTACGGGATACCCCGATTGACGCCTTCCCCGACCTTAGCGAGAACCAGGTGCTGGTCTCGGCCGACTGGATGGGCCGCGGACCCCAGGAAATTCAGGATCAGGTTACCTATCCGCTGGAGACGGCGTTGCGCGGGCTGCCTCAGGTCAAAGAAGTGCGCTCGGCTTCGTCGTTTGGGATGTCGCTCATCACCGTAATCTTTGAAGACGGGGTGGACCCGTATTTTGCCCGCCAGGTAGTTAACGAAAAGGTGCAGCAGGCCATTCCCCGCCTGCCGCGCGGCGTGCAGCCGTCTTTGGGGCCGGTCAGCACACCCATGGGCCAGGTCTTCATGTATACGGTGGAAAGCGACCGGCATAACCTGGCCGACTTGCGCACGGTAGAAGACTTTACCATCAAACCGCAGCTGAGCGCCGTCCCCGGTGTGGCGGAAGTCGCCAGCATCGGCGGTTATGTAATGCAGTACCAGATCAATCTTGATCCGCAGCTGCTGCAAAGCTACCGGGTTACCTTCAATCAGGTATTCGGTGCGCTGGGCAGCAATAACGCCAACATCGGCGCCAAGGTTGTCGAGCAGAACGGCCAGGAGTTTATTATCCGCGGCCTGGGGCTGATCCAGTCGGTGGACGATATCAAAAATATTGTTGTTACCCAGAACAACAATGTGCCGATTTACATCAAGGATGTGGCCAGCGTGACCGCCGGCCCGGATTTTCGCCGGGGCGTGCTGACCAAATCCGGCTATGAGGCGGCCGGCGGCATTGTCATTCAGCGCATGGGGGAAAACACCCTTAACGTTATCGATCAGGTCAAGGCCAAAATCAACGAGATTCAGCCCACCCTGCCGGAGGGCATGAAAATCGTACCGTTCTATGATCAGACCGACCTGGTGAAAAAGGCGGTCAATACGCTGACCCGGGCGCTGATTGAAGAATTTATTCTGGTATCCATCATTGTCATTGCCTTTTTGGGTAATGTCAGGTCCAGTCTGATTGTCACCAGCGCGATTCCGATCGGCATCTTGATTGCCCTGATTGCCATGAAGCAAATCCATCTCTCGGCCAATCTGATGTCGCTTGGCGGCATCGCCATCGGCATCGGCGTCATGACCGACGCCGCCATTGTTATGGTCGAGAATATCTTCCGGCATCTGGCCGAAGACCGCGGCCGGCGGGATATTCTCACCGTGACCCTGGCAGCGGCCAAAGAAGTCGCCGCGCCCATCTTCTTCTCCATCACGATCATCATTGTCACTTTCCTGCCGGTGTTTACCATGACCGGTACCGAAGGCAAGCTGTATACCCCGATGGCCTGGGCCAAATCCTTTGCCATGACCGGGTCGCTGCTGTTAGCCTTTACACTGGTGCCGGTACTGTGCACACTGCTCTTACGGGGCAAGATTCAGGAGAAGGATACCTGGATTGTGGCGAAAATGCACCAGTGCTATGTGCCGCTCTTAAAGACGGCGCTGAAATACCATAAAAGCACCATTGCCCTTGCTATCGTCGTGATGATTGCCGGATTTTCACTGCTGCCGCTCCTCGGCACCACCTTTATGCCGGCCCTGGATGAAGGGACCTTCCTGGTGATGCCGACCATGCTGCCCAGCGTATCGCTGACAGAAGCGGTGGAAGCGGCCAAAACCATGGATAAAGTGATCATGGAAATCCCGGAAGTCGACATGTCGGTGGGCAAAGTGGGCCGGGCTGAATCGGCCATGGACCCGGCGCCCATCAGCATGATTGAAACCATTGTCACCTTAAAGCCCAAGGACCAGTGGCGGCCCGGCGTCACCAAAGAGACCATCGAACAGGAAATGATGGTCAGACTGGCCAATATTCCCGGCCTGAATCTGGCCTTTACCCAGCCGATTGCCGGCCGGCTGGCCATGCTGACCACCGGGGTCCGGACCGAACTGGGCATCAAGCTCTATGGCGAGGACCTCCAGGTATTGCAGCAAAAAGCCTTTGACATTGAAAAAGCGCTGGCCGCTGTGCCGGGCGTCAGCGATCTTCTGGCCGAACGGGTTTTTGGCGCTCCCTATCTGGAAATTCAGGTTGACCGGGACAAGGCCGCCCGGTACGGATTAAACATCGCCGATGTCGAGGACGCCGTTGAACTTGCGGTCGGCGGCAAAACAGCCACCACCACCATCGAAGGGCGCAAGCGCTTTGACGTGCTGGTGCGCTATAACCGGGAAAATCGCGAGACTATTGAAGCCATGCAAAACATTCTGATTCCGGTAACCGGCGGCGGAGGAGCGCCGGCGGCCAGTGCCGCCGGTGGCATGAGCGGCATGGGCGGCGGCGCAGCAGCGGCGGCCAGACCGGCTACCGGCGCCTACGTACCGCTCGGCGACGTGGCGCAGTTTCAGGTAGTCGACGGACCGTCGATGATCAGCAGTGAAAATGGGGTGTACCGGATGATCGTGCAGATGAATACCCGGGGCCGGGACGTAGTCAGCTTCGTTAATGAAGCCAACAAAGTCCTCAAGGAAAAAGTGGATCTGCCGCCCGGCTATTACCTGAAGTGGACCGGGCAATATGAAAACCAGCAGCGGGCGAAAGACCGCCTGGCCATCGTTGTACCGGCAGTTATCGTCCTGACCTTCTTCCTGCTGTATATGAGCTTTGCGTCGGTTAGCGACGCGTTCCTGATCCTGATGAATATCCCGTTCTCGCTGGTGGGCGGTATTGTGGCCATGTACGCGACCGGCACCTATCTGACGGTAGCGGCGGCGGTCGGCTTCATTGCCCTCTTTGGGATCGCCGTGCAAAACGGGGTTATCATGGTAACCTATATCAAGCATTTACGCGAGCACCGTTCTTTGGAAGAAGCCATCCTTGAAGGCGCGCACACCCGGCTGCGGCCGGTTATGATCACCGCGCTGGTGGCCAGTCTGGGCCTGTTCCCGCTGATCTTTGCCACCGGCACCGGCGCCGAAGTCCAGCGGCCAATGGCTACCGTCGTCGTGGGCGGGCTGGTTACCTCTACAATTCTGACGCTGATCGTGCTGCCCTGCATTTATCTGGTCTGGAACCGGTGGCGGGAGCGCCGGCAGCCGCCGGCAGCGGAAATTCAATTGCCGCCGGATAAACCGGGGTTATAGAATCAATTGAAAAAATGAACAAATTTATGGGAGGCTGTTTCATTATGAAAAAAACGAAAGCAATCCTGGGAGTCTTAGCTATTGCCGCCACGATGGCGCTGGTTGCGGGGTGCGGTTCCAGTGACAAACCGGCTGCCACGCAGCAGCCTGCTGCCGGGCAGCAAGCCGCCAGTCAACATTCCGGTCATGACATGAGCAGCATGCCCAAAGAAGATCCCATGCCGATGATGAAAGATCTGGACAAAGCACTGCAGGATATCGTTAAGCAAGTGAAGGCCGGCCAGACAATGGAGGCGCAAAAGAGCGCCGCACAGCTGGTGAGTACCACTGATAAGCTGATGCCGCATATGATGGATGCCGCACTCAAAGACAAACTGCGTCAAGCCGCGGTGGATATTAAAGACAGTGTAAACTCGGGCAAAGCCGACCCCAGCGCCCTGGAGGGCAAAGCCAAAGCCCTGCAGGATATCATGAAGCAAACGACAACACATCTGCAGAGCATGCACTAATGGACTCGGAAAGGAGGCGCGGCCGATGCCGAGATGGATACTGATTGCCGTACTGACCGGCGCGCTGCTTAAGGGCGCGGCAGCGGCCGAGGCCGCTCCGGCTTCCGGGTACAGCCAGTTTATCCAGTCCCTCGATGCCGTGCTGGCCGGGGCCGTTATGCCGGTAGCCGATGAACCGCTGCCGGCCCTTCGTCCCTCGGCATTAAGCGGACAGGCAGCGCAAATTGTGCTGAACGCCCGCAATCTGCTGGGGCAGCCCGTCGTATGGGGCGGGGCTTCCCTGGCCCAGGGTTTTGACTGCTCGGGACTGGTGCAGTATGTATACCGGCAGAGCGGCATTCCTTTGCCCCGCACCGCCGACCTGCAATTTCTGGTAGGGCGGCCGGTAGCGCCGGCTGCGCTGCAGCCGGGTGATCTGGTCTATTTTACGACCTATGAGCCGGGCGCATCCCATGTCGGCATCTATATCGGCAATGATAAATTTGTCCATACTTCCTTTGCGCAGGGCATTGTAGCCATTGCCGACATGAATGACGCTTATTTTGTGAAGCGGTATTACGGGGCCAGGCGAGTGCTGCTTTGAGGCCACAGGATCATAGCTTAAGCAAAATCAAAAATAAAATTTGGTGTAGGGAGGAATTGTAATGAAAATGAATAAGAAATTAGCGGTTTGGGTTGTCGGCGGTCTTATCACGGCGGCGGTGTTTGGTGGGGCAGGCGCTATTAACTCAACAACCGCCAGTGCGGCTGAGAAAACTGAGCAAACCTGTGATATGGCCACCAAGCAAAAGGGCATGATGGGCAATATGGATGCCAAAGAAATGCAGAAACAGTGCCTGGAAATGCTGAAAGACCCGGAAATGCAAAAAGCTATGAAAGAGGTCATGAAAACACCGGAAATGCAGGCGATGATGAAACAAATGCTCCAGCAGGATATGAGCTTTCATCAGCTGATGTCCGATTTGGTGAACTCTGTGGACATGAGCAGTGATCACGGCGATTCTCAGCCGGATGAGCAAGCCCCCGCTCATTCGGCAAGCGCCCATAGCGGTCATCACGGCTAATGCACATAAGTCTGGCAGCCCTCCCCATATTGGGAGGGCTGTTTGGTTTAAAAACACAAATTCTTCACAGCCTGTTCATCGGTTCTTCAAAATAACCTGTTATATTTATACCAAAGAGGAGTGCCTGACGAGGAGGAGTTACGATGGAACCCAATAAATCCGAACTGCCTGAGGCCGAAAATCCGGACACGTATACACCCTGGCAGAAAGCAGTGCTGCAATTATTACGGTGGGGAGCCTGGGCAGCAACCGCCATGGCGATGGTTTATGCCATGCATGCCTAAGGACGGATAAGCACAAGTGAAACCGTTACTGCGCCCGGCAGGCGGAATAAGCGGCTTATAGCGAATGAGGACAGGTCCGGCAATTGCCGGGCCTGTCCTCGTTTTAGGGAAAGAATACAACCGAAAAAAGCACAACTTTTCCACAATTTATCCATTAGATATCCATAATAGTCAGCTATGATATGGGTAAAGAACTGAAGGAGGCAACAGCATGAAAAAGATGATGATTACCGCATCGCTGGTGATGAGCATGATGGTGGCGGGCGTGGCTTCGGCCAATGAATTCGCGCCGGAGACCAATAAGATTAAATCCGACGTCGAGACCGTCGTGGTGAAACAGTCAGGCAAAAACGGTCCCCAGTAT